>CAYQFN010000210.1:0-2671 GCA_964416685.1 uncultured Thermotogae bacterium
TACTGCTCGCCGGGGCAGCAGGGACCTCATTCGTCGATGTATCCGTGGTCTGAGCCACTTTCGGCGCACTCCTCCTATGTGAGGCGACGCTCCATGCAACGATCGCTACCACCGCCACGAGAACGACAACAACAAGGATCATCAACCAACGTCCGCTATCGGCCTTCCTATCTACCTTCTTCTGATCAGTCATCTCTCCCCTTCCACCCGGTATCGTGTTTCTTCAGCAAGACTTCATCGTGCAATCAGTGTACAATAGTATAATATGATGATCTTGTCAACTGAGGCTAAGCTTGGTGATGGACATGCAACACGATGACAAACCAGGAGATGCGATGAATCAAGAAACGTGTCTATCCATATCCGAGTTCATCGCAGTCCTATCCAATCCTTATCGCGTGCGCATCCTGTGTGCACTCTTCTCTGGAGAGAAGAACGTTACAGACATTGCGCACGAGGTGGGCCTCCCCCCAGCGCACGTCTCTTCCCACCTGCGCATCCTCTACGACCGCGGTTACCTTGAACGACGGCGCGAATGGAAGCAGGTCTTCTACTCGCTGCGGCAACCGCAAGTGCAAGAATTCCTCGAACTTGCCTTCAAGCTTGCAGACGACAACTCCACTTCCTCTCGCATCATCTCTCACTAAGCCAACGAGCCTTCTATTTCTGAGCGGCTTTCCTTAGCATCCTTGGCGTCCTATCTGTCAGAACGCGACAACAGACAAGCCTTTGCACGAGAACGCTTTTTGTTCCGAGCTCCCCATTCCGAGTTCCACACTCCAAAGCTTTCCCTCTCCCGCTCACTCAAGAAGGCCAGAAACGCAAACACGGTTTTTTCTTCTGAATTGCTTTCCTTGGGGTTCTTAGCGTGAGAAACGCTTCCCTCTTCGCGTTCTTCGTGCCTGCATGTCCTTCGGACGCAGACAGGCCCTTCGTGGTGAAAGATGACTTTGTCTTGCTCCGCATTCCGCACTCCACTTTCCCTATTACCCGGTTGAACCTTTTGCTCGCGTAGGGCTACTTACTTGGTGAAAGGGAGGGAAAAACGATGAAGCTATGTGGTAGAATCGATTGCGATCGGGCACTCCTGCAGTATCGCTACCTGCTCCACGAAATGGAGGAGGTCATTCCGCTTGACCTACGAGCGACCGGGCCGATCATCGCGAGAAGGCAGGCTAAGAGAAGTTGGAGAAGACGGTTGACCGATGCGCTGCACTAGGGAGGTCAGTTGGCCGACGAACATGATCTACTGGCGAGGGTGGCCCGCAAGGATGAGGCATCGTTTCAGCGATTGTACGAGGAGTTCGCAAAGCGCGTCTTCCGCTACGCACTCACGTTGCTGCGGAATCAACACCTCGCCGAAGAGGTCGTGCAGGAGACGATGATCACCGTGTGGAGCACCGCAAGCACATATTCTGGAAGATCACGCGTATCGACCTGGATCTTCGGAATCGCCCGTCACAAGTCATATGACATCCTTAAGAGGGAGAAAAGGGGCAGCCGCGCAAGTGAATTTCCTGCCGTTATGGACGATCCGGCTCCAGCGATCGAACGCGAAGCGCAAGTTCACGCAGCACTGGAAGGTTTGCCACCCGATCAGCGGGAGGTTGTATTCCTCACCTTTTACGAGAACCTTCCCTACAAGGCAATCGCGGATCTCCTTGAGATACCTGAGGGAACGGTGAAGTCGCGCATGTACCATGCCAAGAAGAGACTTGCGGAGGCACTCACATGATGACTTGCGAACAGGTGCGGGAGCTAATCCCCTGGTACGTGAATGGGACTCTCGCTAGCAATGAAGCCGCGGAAGTGGCGACGCACATCGCTTCGTGCGAACCCTGCCGCGCGGAACTGGCATCAACACTCCAGCTATCGATGGAAGTACGCACCGCGGTCGATGAGATGCCGCCGCTTCCAGAACGCGTTTGGCCCCGGGTGAGAACAGAGAAGGGAGGAGAGGTGCGACTCGGAGGCCTCGATCTTGGATCACTTCTGCTTGGTCTCTCGCTGGGATTATCAATCACAAGAAGGGGAAGACCGCACTTTACGAGCAACCTGCGCCTACTCGGGCGGCGGGTACCAATATACAGCATAAGAGAGAAGGAGGAGAACAATGGAAAATCATGATGTGCAAGATCTACGCGAGGTACTGGAAGTGGTATCGGACAAGGTTCCAGGCCTGCTTAGCGGGTTGCGGGACGTGCTCTACTCCAAGGAATCAGCAGAGAACATGGCAGAGTCTGTGGGGACGTTTTACAAGAAACTCGTCGAGTCCGGGATTCCCAAGGAAGATGCACTGGAGATGGCGCGCGGTTACATGATCAACATGCGAGACATCATGGGAAAGAAGGGAATAAACATCGGCGACTTCACGCATCACGACAATGATGATGAGGAGGACGAGACCTGAAGCGGATAGTCTACATACTCGCCATCGCCGGATCAATCGCGAAGCTTGTCATCGCTTCCGGAGGAGTGGGGATCAGCTACCTGTTCCGCCGGAGAAGGTCAGTGCGCAGGTTTTCCCGCACCCTGCGCAAGATGGGAATATCGGGAAATGAAGCCCAGATTCTCACGTGCGGCTACAAAGACATGGTAAGCATGCCCGGCTTGCGTCAGCTCACGCACCGTCGCAAGCGCTGAAAAAGGAGTGCAAAGTTCGTTTGCTAGG
>CAYQFN010000211.1:0-2661 GCA_964416685.1 uncultured Thermotogae bacterium
ATTGCCCCATGTAACCTGAGCTAATCTTCGTGTACTTGGCAGTGTAGGTGCTAGGTATGCTCATTTTTACCCTCCTCACGCTACGACCTATCTATGATTATAGCACGATTGGACGCGTATTGAGTAGGCTGTTCAAGTAGTGGCGTCAACCCGTTCCGGATTCCTTTTCAACGAGCGGATTTCCTGGACTGTTCACGTTCACAAGTATAGGACCAAAGAAGTAGCTGACTTCTTGGGGCTGGACTGCTCTACCATCAGTATCAGCACGAACCGCACCGCTGAGGCAAGAAAACAATGGTAGACCCCACTCAGTTTACGTGTTGCATTGCCCACGTAAGTGCTCTATTATGAGGTGTTTATACTTAGCCTTTGAAGGTGGCTAGCGTGAAGGTGATTAAGGATCTGCCAAAGCTGGACCGACCGAGGGAGAAGCTGCTTTCTAGGGGAGCGATGGCGCTCTCGGATTCGGAGCTATTGGCGATCCTGCTTGGAAGTGGGATGAAGGGGACAAATGCCCTTGCTCTGGCAACGAAGATCTTGCGCAAGATCGATCTGCGATCGGATAAGCTCGATGTGCAAGCCTTGGAGGGAATCCCCGGTGTCGGACCTGCTAAGGCTGCTCGCATCGCCGCGGCGTTCGAACTCGTGCGGCGTCATCTGCAGCGCGAGGGGGCACGGGTGCGTGAGGCCAAGGACGTGCTGCCGTTCGTGCAGCAGATCCGCGAGAAGCGCCAGGAATACTTCGTCTGTCTGTCGCTCAATGGAGCGAACGAGGTGATCGAGAATCGCGTTGTCACCGTTGGCCTGCTCGATTCTAATCAAGTGCATCCGCGCGAGGTGTACGCCGATCCGCTCACCGATCGTGCAGCATCGATCATCGTTGCCCACAATCACCCCTCCGGGACGCTTGAGGCGAGCCCAGAGGATGTCGCACTGACGGATCGCTTGGCACGAGCAGGAAAACTCCTTGGAATTCCGCTCCTCGACCACATCATCGTCACAAAGCGTGGCTACTTGTCGCTAAAACAGGCGGGCTACTTGTAGAAATCCTTCCCGATAAGATCTAAACTCCTGCGCATGGAACAGACTCGCAGTCGACGCGCGGGGAACATGCGGCTCATCTCGCCGCTTATGGCCTTATCCATCCTCTCATCCACTGCTGGCGGGATCATCATGCTCGCTCAGCTCTACTTGAAGGACCTGCATGCTAGCCCGCTGGTGATCAGCCTGCTGACGAGCTTCGTCTGGATGGGCACGCTCATCGGAAGCACGATATGGGGGACGCTTGCCGATCGCTACTCGCGCAAGCGCCTGTTGTTCTTCATCCTCATGACGAGCGCAGTTGCCACGGGATCTCTCGCCCTGCTTCTCCCCCCCGAGGGTGTTCTCTCAGCTGTCTTTCTGCGAGTGCTCATGGTGACCGGTATCGCACCGGTGACGATGGCGATCGTCTCCGCGGGCACGACGACGGATCATCGGGGGAAGGATCTTTCGTACCTGAGCGCATCGCGCTCGGCAGGCTCAGCACTGGGGAAGATCATGGCTGGATTCCTGCTCGCTGGTCTCGGCTATCGATTGAGCTTCTTCTCGCTTGCTCTCTTGCCGATAGTCGCCTGTATATTTGTCTTACTCCTCCCACGTGTAGAGAACGCCAGCACGAGCAAGCGCCAGTCTTTGGCCACCTCTATTAAGACAGGCGGTTTGAACGGGCTTTACATCAGTGGGGCGTTACGGCAGATGGGAGCATCCGGTGCAACATCGCTGATCTTCGTGTATATGGCCACACTGGGGATACCGGTGGAAATAATGGGAACGATAAACGCGATTGGGGCTGCAACATCTGTGCTGGGTGCACTCGTCTTTGGGTACCTATCCGATCGCATTGGACGAAAGACGATCTTCGCCTTTGGCTTCGGAATATCGGCTATCGTTCCGGTGATCTTCGCTTTCTCCAGAGGCGGATGGGGGATTGGAATTGGGTACTTCATCCTCGGAACATCATTCAGCTCGCTCTACGCCGGATCGACGTCCTACATCGGCGATCGCACTCCGATGGAGAGACAGGGGACGATGTTTGGCCTGTTCAACTCGAGCCGTGGAATAGGGGGAGTGATTGGCCCAATCATCGCGGGTGCGTTGACCCCGCTCATCGGCTTCCGCGGCATGTTCCTTGTCATGGCGGGCATAGCCTTTCTCGGATTTCTGATAGTCCTTACCAAGACGCGGCGATAAGAGGGAACGAGCCTATTGTCCCATAAACACAGTTTTCGAGCGGGTATAACCGCCACAGCAGTATAACATCTGCCCGGAAGTGGGATGCCCCAGTAACCTCAGCACAGCCTTAGCACCTCCAGGGCTAAGCAGCTGTTGTGTGAGGTGTTGCCACGTGACCTGTCGCGGGATGGGGTTGCGCGTCCGACGGAGGCGGTGGGTCAGCGTGTCCTTCATCTTCTCAGTCATGGGTGCCTCCTCGAACATGGTCATCATGGTCACCATAACATCGTGCCTGTTGGAACAAAATGCCTTTCAGAGGAATCTGACTAGAGGTACAAGCACCGGCGAACGCATCCCAACGGCAGTCATATCTGCCGACCAACTTGAGATTTCCTGTGGTCTTGCCACAGGGTTTCCCTATCTCCCTCTCCTTGGTAGGAGAGGGTC
>CAYQFN010000212.1:0-2659 GCA_964416685.1 uncultured Thermotogae bacterium
TGTGGATATGGTGAGTTTCGAGGTGATCACGATGAAGCAGCAACTAGCAAGAGCAGCTCTCGTGTTGGTTATCCTGGCCATCTTGCCATGTGTTGGCCTGTTGGCAAGCGGATGGGATGCCGGTGACTATTGGGTGTGGCAAGGATCCATGGAACAGTCTCCTTCGTTTACTACCACCACTACAATCTATGTCCTTCAGAGCACAAGCGTGCTGGATCGCTACGAACTTGATGTACTCGGGCAGATTTTTCAAGTGGACGACCAGATAACCGTTACTTTGGGAACAGTATTGCGTGATCATAACACGCTTACTAGCAAAGGATATAACTGTCTATTCCAGGATGCTGCAGGCTTCGGATATATGCCGCAGGGAACACAAGTGGAGGAGAATCGACAGATCTCAGACCTGTTCTTTGGAAAGATCAGCGATAAAAAACTGACTGTGACAGAGAGTGAATGCGTGGACACGACTGTGCCAGCGGGAGAATTCGCCTGCTGCGTCAAGTCAGTGATCACCGATCACCATGAGAGTCGCAACGGCGTGTTCGATCGAAAGCGTGTGTTTTGGTTCAGCCCTGAGCTGGGCTGGCCCGTGAGGACCGAAGAGTACTACGAGCCCGGGGAGGAGAGTTATAAACTTGTGAACGAGCTTGCTGAACAGGGGCACGTCGCTCCAGATGAGGCTGCATTGCAAGTTCTTTCCGCAATTGATAGTATGAAAGGTCATAGTTGGGCCAGTCCTGATAGAATATTCATGATGCGAGAGCAACTTCTGTCGTTGGGATTACTGCCAGACCCTGGTCCATGAGGTGCATCTAGCGAATCTCATTGGCTGCCTACTCCAGCACCGCTCAATGCAGCTCAACCGCCGGTCTACGTACGTGTGGTATACTAAGGCTCCAAATGAACTCTCAACACAAGCATACACCACACGCAGCAAAAGGGAATGACAAGACGACGCAGATGCCAAGGCTCGATCGCTCCATGTCCAAGGTGGAGGTCACCGGCTTTGAGGCGCAGCACTACGACCTGCTGATGAATCTGATCACCGCCGGCACCTACCCGCGGTTCATCCGCCGGGTCGTGCGTGATATGAATATAGCTCGTGATGATGACATCCTTCTCTTCGGATCCGGCACCGGCCGCAATGCTTGCCTCATGCACCGCTATCTGTCAAATGAAGGGAGTATCATCGGGCTGGACATCGGGGATGAGATGCTGTCGCAGGCCAAGAAGCGTTGCCGCAAGCACGAGAACGTCTCCTTCGAGAAGTGTCGTATCGATGAGCCTCTCCCCTACCGTGAGGCGTTCGATAAGGTGTTCATGGCGTTTGTCATGCACGGGTTCGTGCAGGAGGATCGGGAACTTATCATCGACAACGCCTTTTCTGCGTTGCGTCCGGGCGGAGAATTTCTCATCCTCGATTACGCTGAGGGCGAACCGACGGAGTCCTCGTGGCTCGTGCGCAAGGTCTTCCAGATGGAATGCCCTCTTGCGACAGACTTTGTCCGCCGTGATTTTCAGAGGATCCTAAGCGCGTATGGGTTCGATCGCTTCGACGTTCACCTTTACTATTTTGGCCATGTGCGACTCCTCTCGGCGTGCAAACCGCTGGCTTCACGGCAAGAATTGTCCAAGAACACCCGGGGCTAGGTATAATCAGAGTAGACAATAAAACCTCCTTGTTCCGCGCGAGGAAGGAACCGCCTCTCTCCTTCCTCGCGCCCTCCTTTTTTCAGCCTTCTCGCTTGCCCAGTTGCCACATCGGGTCAAAGAGCGGATAATGTGCCAGACATGTCGACTACCGAGTGAAAGCCTCTTAGGATGGTCGAGCAAAGGAAGTAGATATCATGGAAGCAAGACCCATTGAGGAACTGGCAAAGAAACTGCGGCTGAAGATCGCTCCAGAAGTGTTGGAACAGGCCCTCCTCCACAGTTCATATGCGAATGAAAAGAATGATCCACGCGGATCGAACGAGAGGTTGGAGTTCCTCGGCGACGCGGTTATTGGGCTTGCGGTAACGAGCTACCTATACAAGCAGTATCCCAACGATGATGAAGGGCAGTTGACCAAGGCAAAGTCAGTGGTTGTCAGCCGACCGATGCTCACTGAGAAGGCAAAGGAAATAGGCCTTCCGCTGTACTTGCGCCTCGGGAAGGGCGAGGAGGCAAACCACGGTCGCGAGCGGCCGAACAATGTGGGAAATGCCTTTGAGGCCTTGATAGGCGTCATATTCCTCGAACGAGGGTTCTCCTATGCATCGCGGTTTGTGATGCGTTACCTGAAGGACGAGATTGAGCGCTGTATGACTGAGCAATCCGCAACCGGAGACTACAAGAGCCTCCTACAGGAGACGGCACAGCGTCTCTTCTCATGTCGCCCTTCCTACTCAGTGACCGAAACAAAGGGCAAAGCGCACCGCACGCAATTCACGGTGACAGTCGCCGTGGCCGGTCATCGGGGAACCGGACGAGGACGGAGCAAGAAGGAGGCCGAGCAAGCAGCGGCCAAACAGCTCTACCTAATGCTTGAAGAATTCTAAATGCCCCCGTAGCTCAGTAGGATAGAGCAACGGTTTCCTAAACCGTAGGTCGGAGGTTCGAATCCTCTCGGGGGTACCAGCTTGGCTATCGGTCTCACTTCAACTTGAGATTCCCT
>CAYQFN010000213.1:0-2615 GCA_964416685.1 uncultured Thermotogae bacterium
TCGGGTCTTCGGTCTTGCAGTAAGGACAAACCGGACGTTTACCTTGTTGGGGCTCAATCCACTCGACAATTTGTGGTATGATTCCATGTGGAGGTGAGGCATGCGAACGTTTCTCTGCATTCCAATCAAGGACGATTTGCGCGATCACATCGCATCTGTAGCAGAAGAGCTGCGCGAACAAGTAGACGCACGGGTCTCATGGGTGCAAAGAGAGAATTACCACGTCACCGTCCGCTTCTTGGGTGAGATCGATCCTTCGCTCACCGTCGATCTGAAGGAGGCGTGCCGGGCCGTTACATCACAGATCGCTCCGTTTGAGATCCCGCTCGATCGAGTGGGCGGGTTTCCATCTCTGGACAACCCGCGAGTGCTGTGGGTAGGTGGGAAAGCGCCATTTCCCTTCCTAGATCTCTTATCCCTTCTCAATTCCAGCCTTTCGCAGGTCGGTTTTCCACAGGGCCGCGCGGAATCGATAGCCCACATCACTATCGCTCGTGTTAAAGGTCGAGTGCACACGCCCCTCTCGCAAGTGGCAGAGCAGATCACTCAGCCGGCATGGACGCTTCATGCAAAGCGACTCGTGTTGATGGAGAGCCGCCTGACACCACGCGGTGCCGTCTACTCAGCCTTATTCACGCTCCCCTTTGCTGAGAGCAAGGTTAGACATGGCGTTTGAATACCTCGATCACGTCTCAGATGCCTGCATCCGCGCAAGCGGAAGGACCATGAGCGAGGCGTTCTGCGAGGCAGCGCGGGCGATGTTTAACTTGATGGTCGACTTGGATCGCGTCAGGCCCCAGAAGTCGGTCGAGGTGTTCGTCACCGCAAAGGTGCTCGATCTCCTTCTCGTTGAATGGTTGGGACGGTTACTCAGCGAAAAGGACTTAAATGGCCTTGTCTTCTCGCGATTTTCAGCGACCATAGAGCAGAGAGGCGAGGAAATCGTCCTTGAGGGAACGGCGCGCGGGGAGGCATTCGACGCGTTTCGCCATGGGGCGAAGACTGAAGTGAAGGGAGTGACCTATTCCGGGTTACGTGTGTGGCAGGAGAGTGGACGCTCTATTGCCCAGTGTGTCGTCGACATCTAGGGGGAAAGATGGCAGAAGAACTGGAACTGGAAAGGATATCTGAGGCCGAATGGCTCCTCCCCCAGCATGGCGAGATGCGCGTGCCGGCGCGCGTGATCGCCGATGAGGAGACGATAGCCCAACTCAAGCAGGATACGGCCGAAAGAAAGGAATGGAATGCGCTGCGCCAGCTGCGGGATGTCGCTTGCCTTCCGGGAATCGTCGGCGAGGCGCTCGCCCTTCCCGATGTCCATCCCGGGTACGGGTTCCCGATAGGCGGCGTCGCTGCGTTCGATGCGACAGATGGCGTGGTTGTGGTCGGTGGTGTCGGCTTCGATATCAACTGCGGTGTCCGCCTCCTTGCTACCCCGCTCGATCGAGCGGCGCTCGAATCGCGTGCTGATGACGTGGCATGCGACCTGTTCGACACCGTCCCTGCTGGGATCGGATCAGAGGGGAACCTGCGCCTGGCGATGAGCGAAATCGACGAGCTGCTTCGCGAAGGGGCGGCGTACGTCATCGAACGGGGATACGGCGTAGAAGAGGACATCGAGTTCATCGAGGAGAATGGGCGCATTGATGGAGCCGATCCAGGCAGCGTAAGTGCGGTCGCCAAGCAGCGCCAGTTTCGCCAGGTGGGAACACTCGGAGCGGGGAATCATTACCTGGAAGTGCAAGAGGTTGAACAGATCCTCGATTGTGAGGCGGCAGAGATCTACGGCCTGAGTGAAGGACAGATCGTCATCTCCATCCATACCGGATCACGTGCCCTTGGGCATCAGATCGGGCAGGATTACCTGAAGGTGATGGAGGAGGCGAGCAGAAAGTACGACATACGTGTGCGCGAACGCGAGCTGGTCTGTGCTCCAATCACGAGTCCGGAAGGGGCACGCTACTTGAGCGCCATCGCTTGTGGCGCCAACTGCGCCTTTGCCAACCGCCAGGTGATCGCGCACCTCGTCCGCTCCGTTATGCACCGAGTCTTCGGCATGTCACCGTCAAGCGTGCGCACCGTCTACGATATCGGCCACAACAATGCCAAGTTCGAGGAGCATTTGATCAGCGGAGAGCACCGCCGCTTGCTCGTCCACCGCAAGGGCTCAACACGCGCCTTCGGGCCGGGCCGAGAAGAATCACCCGCGTCCTACCGCCAGGTGGGTCATCCCACGCTCGTCGGTGGAACGATGGGGACTGCGTCCTACGTGATGCATGGAACCGATCTTGGGATGACAAAGGCCTTCGGAAGCGGCATCCACGGCGCGGGGCGAGCGCTGTCACGCAAGAAGGCGGCGAAGAAGTACTGGGGAGAGAAAGTACAGAGAGATCTTGCCACACGGGGCATCATCCTGCGCGCACACAGCAGACGCGGGATCGCCGAGGAGGCGCCTGGCGCGTACAAGGACGTGGAGAGCGTCGTTGAAGCGACAACAAGATCTGGGATCAACCTGCCGGTGGCGAGGCTGGTTCCGATCATCGTGATTAAGGGGTGAACGGCAGTCAGCAGTCAGCAGTCAGCAGTCAGCAGTCAGCTAAAACAAGAGCTAAAGG
>CAYQFN010000214.1:0-2599 GCA_964416685.1 uncultured Thermotogae bacterium
AAGCAAGGAGATATGTTATGCAAGAAGGCTTTGTGATCTGGTTCACTGGTCTCTCCGGTTCAGGGAAGACGACGCTCGCCAAAGGGGTTGAGCACGAGTTGCGTGCGCGCGGAGTGCGCTACGTGCAGCGACTGGACGGTGATGTAGTCCGTCAGGATCTAACGCGCGATCTTGGCTTCTCCAAGGAGGATCGAGACGAGAACATTCACCGGGTGACGTTCGTTGCCGAGCTACTGAGCAAGAACGGTGTGGCGACAACCTGCGCGTTCATCTCGCCCTACCGCGAGGCGCGAGCAACCGCGCGTGCTCGCTGTCACAACTTCGTCGAGGTGTACGTAGAGTGTCCATTGCATGTATTGATCGAGCGCGATCCCAAGGGGCTGTACAAGAAAGCCCTCGCCGGGGAGATTACGGGGTTCACGGGGGTCGATGATCCATACGAACCGCCGGAGAGCGCAGAGATAGTGGTGCACACTGGGCAAGAGACGATCGAGGAGTCAACGGGCAAGGTTCTCGCATTCCTGGAAGCCAACGGGCTGATCCCTACGGCCAACGAGAACGCCGCATCGGCCCGGGTGTCCGTAGGGGAGGGAAGATGATTGCTCCGCACGGCGGCATGCTTATTAACCGTATCCTGGTTGGCCAGAAACACGTAGATTGGGAAGAGCGAGCAAGGCAGCTTCCGATAATCGAGCTTGACCCATTCCACCTCTCCGAGCTTGATAACATCGCCAGTGGCCTGTACAGCCCACTGACCGGATTCATGGACGAGGAGAGCTACAATAGCGTGCTCGAATCGATGCGCCTTCCTGATAGGACCGTCTGGCCGATCCCGATCGTCCTCCCGGTTGAGAGAGCGATCGCTGGCGCGCTGCACGTGGGTGACACAGTCGCGCTCGCAGACGAGAAAGGCATCGTCTACGGGATCATGCGCGTGGGAAGCCTCTTCACGCGCGATCGCGTGCGCGAAGCGCAGGCGGTATACGGAACGGCCGATGAAGCTCATCCCGGGGTAGCGCGAATGTACGCCGAAGCGACCACGCTAATCGGAGGAAAGATTGATCTCCTCAAGCGTGTCCCCGTGAGTGCAGCTGCCGACTATCACCTAGATCCGCGGGAGACACGTCAAGCCTTTGAAGAACGCGGATGGAAGACGATCGTCGCCTTTCAGACGAGAAATCCGATCCATCGTGCGCACGAGTACCTGCAGAAGTGCGCATTGGAGATGGTCGACGGGCTGTTCATCAATCCGCTCGTTGGTCAGACCAAGGAAGGAGACATACCCGCCTCGGTGCGAATGGAGTGCTACCTGACGGTGATCGACAACTACTTTCCTCGTGATCGCGTGATGCTCGCCACGTTCCCTGCCCCGATGCGCTATGCCGGGCCGCGTGAGGCCATCTTTCACGCCATCTGCCGCAAGAACTACGGCTGCACACACATCATCATCGGTCGTGATCACGCCGGTGTCGGCAATTACTACGGCACGTACGAGG
This sequence comes from uncultured Thermotogae bacterium, assembly GCA_964416685.1. Lineage (GTDB taxonomy): Bacteria > Bipolaricaulota > Bipolaricaulia > UBA7950 > UBA9294 > M55B144. The sequence goes on from CAYQFN010000214.1 coordinate 1,497, forward strand.
CACAGGAGATCTTCGACAGATTCACGGTGGATGAGATCGGCATCGTTCCCCTAAAGTTCGAACACGCCTTCTACTGCAAGAAGTGCGACCAGATGGCGACAAGCAAGACCTGTCCGCACGCGGCAGAGGACCATGTCTTCCTCTCAGGGACAAAGGTGCGTGAGCTACTCGCGGCAGGCAGCCCTATTCCGCCAGAATTCACGCGGCCCGAGGTGGCAAGAATCCTCTCCCGAGGCGTGTAAGCAAGAGCCAGATTATTCTCCCTCCTTGGCTGCCAAAGGATATCAATTTCACGTGGCCAAACGGGCAATACCTTGTTCACAGTTCTGGTTGCATTAGTGCATCAGCGAAGGAAGTGAGGAAAGGATATCAAGGCGGAAACCTGTTGCGCACCTTCGAGATGCCCAAGGTTGTGGCTAGCCAAGATACGCGAGTACGTCAAACATTGTCGATGCTTATTCTGCCACCGGGAGACAAACGTTACTCGCAAAAGAATGCCCATTCTGCTACCATTCGCAGATCTATAGTGCTGCTCTTCGGGGCCGATGGTAAGAGGCCAGAGTCGGAGAAGAGGTTACGCGCGGTTCTTCTTGACAGCGCAAGACGAATCTGATGGTGGAATTGAGAATAATGAGGGGAAACCAATGGACGAATACGAAGTTGATTTGATAGACTATTTGCGTGTCGTATGGAAGGGGAAGTGGGTGATTCTGGCTTGCGTAATACTGGCGCTCGCGACTTCAGCTGCAGTGTTGTGGACAAGGCCTAATCAATTCTCCGGCACGACCTCTTACCGTATCTATCAGTCCCTTTCGGTTCTTGGCATTTCCGGCCTAGATGAACACGAATTGTTGAACACCGTCTTAGACTTTCAGGTGCCTTACAAGAATGAGAAGCTTGCGCTCACAGCAAAGATTGATAATGGCCGCGTAAAAGTGACTCTTGCCGGGGCGATTCCGCCAGATGATCTCAGGCAGGCATTCGGCCGCCTTGCTGTTTCCGTCGATGAGCGATTAAAGCAGTACGTGAGAAAGCAAGTCGCACAAGAGGTGGTTAACACATCGATGCGCATCGATCAGTTGACGCGTCAACGGGATAGCCTC
>CAYQFN010000215.1:0-2596 GCA_964416685.1 uncultured Thermotogae bacterium
GAGGTTGCGCACGGTGTAGGGGGACTGAGCGGAGGTGTAGATCTCCATGTGATCACCTGGAAGGGCGTGGGCGATCACCGCGTGCGTTTCGAGCGGGACGTGCGGCGCGGGCGGGTTGTAGAAGTGCGCTTCTACTATGACATCCGATGCAGCCAGGCCCGCATCGACATTACCTTTGCGGATCTTCTGATGGTGGGCGATGTTCGTGTGCGGCTTGGGGGCGAACACCCCCTTCATGTAGGAATAGGTATGCAGATCGGGGTGCACGAGGGGGGCACTCGGTTCCATCGCCTCGCGCGGGTCGAGGACAGGATCCTGTACTTCGTATTCGACCTTCACCAGATCGCAGGCAGCGCGCGCGATCTCCAGGGTGTCGGCGGCTACCGCCACAACCGGTTCACCCTGGTAGCGGACACGGCCGCGGGCGAGGATCGATTTGTCCTGCACGTACAGGCCGAGGCGGTAGTCGAGATCGTCTCCAGTGAGGACCGCGCGTACGCCCCGCAGTTCTCTCGCAACTTCAACATCGATGCTCACGATGCGCGCTGCAGCGTGGGGTGACTTCACCGTCGCCGCGTGCAGCATCCCGGGAAGGGACATGTCATGGACAAACATCGCCGTCCCTGTCACCTTGGGGATAGCGTCCTCGCGCGGGACCGACTGTCCGACGTACTTACCAGCGCTCATTTCTCCCCCCTTTCCGCCGCCAGGCGCACGGCGGCGATGATCGATTCGTACCCGGTGCAGCGACAGAGGTTCCCAGCGATCGCCTCTTTGATCTCCGCGTCGCTCGGATGGGGGTTGCGTTCGAGGAGGGCGCGGGCGGACATCACCATCCCTGGCGTGCAGAACCCGCACTGAATCGCCCCGGCGTCGATGAACGCCCGCTGGAGAGCCGATAGTTGACCGTCCGTCGCCTCTCCCTCGATCGTCCTCACTTCCTTTCCGTCCGCCTCCACCGCCAGGACGAGGCACGATGTCACCGGACGGCCATCAAGGAGGACGGTGCACGCACCGCACTCACCGGCCCCGCACCCCTCCTTCGGCCCGGTGAGGTAGAGCTTCTCACGCAGAAGCTCAAGGAGGGTCATCCCGGCAGGGACGCTCACGCTCTCGCGCGTCCCGTTCACGGTGAGGGTGATCTCGTGTAGCTTCATCTTCTACCACCCCCTGGAGAGAGAACATTCCAGATGAGGTCATGCAGGAGGACCGGAACGAGGCCGCGGCGGTAGTCCGCCGACGCACGGACATCGTCGATCGGACTTATCGCGTCCTGGGCGATGTTGTTCACCCGCTCGATCAGGCTGTCAACCCGCTCATCGGCGGGCAGAGAGAACTCTGGAAGGAGAATCGGGGTGACAGCGCAGCTTCCGATCGCTATTCGCATCTTTCCCGCATCCAAGTCGCAGTAGGCGGCCATGTTGATTATCGCCAGGTCGTGCCCCCGTACGCGCTGTTTCTTAATGAACGCGCTGCGCGCCCGAAGTGAGAGCGGAGGGAGAGTGATGTCGGTGATCACCTCTCCCACACGAAGAGATGTCATCTTCACCCCGGTGAACAGCTGATCGATCGGAATCTCCCTTGAGCCATCTTTACCTTCTACGTTCACCGAGGCGCCGAGGACGAGGAGCGCGGGGGCGGTGTCCGCAGCGGGAGAGGCGTTGGCGATGTTACCACCGAGCGAGGCGCGATTTCTCACTTGATAGGAACCGACACTGCGTGCTGCCTGAGCAAGAGCTGCATAGCGCTCGTTGATCACCCTGTTATCGGCGATGACATTCAAGGGAACGCAGGCGCCGATCTTCACACCTGCTTCGCTGTCAGCGACAAGATCGTTCATCTGCTCCACTTGTTTGAAATCAACGAGCAGATCGGGAGATCTTCCTGTATTGCGGATGTTGACGAGCAGGTCAGTGCCTCCCGCCAGGGCAACCGCTCTGTTATCTTGTGCGGCAAGGATCTCGCACCCCTCTTTGATGGAACTAACGCGAACATACTCAAATGTACCGATCATCAGTTCTCCTTATCGGCGCGGGACACGGCCTCACTCTCACGCCATTGGCGAGAAAGGCGAGCGCTCGCTTGCCCAAGGAGAAGCGAGCAACTTTCTCAGATTACGCTACCCAATGATCATAGTGCTGTAGGGAAGCATCGTCAAGCAGAGGATCTCGCGCGATTGTGCCTCGTATCAGAGTGGAAGGACGTGGAGAACAGCGAGAAGGAGGAGGACACCGGTGATAACAAGCGCTGCGATCAGCTCCTTCTTGATCCTATGCGCACTACGCGCTCTATCTTGCATGTAGCTGATGATTGCGCGCTCGTTCAACCACACGTGGACCGAGGCAAGAAAGATGGAGAGGAATCTGAATAGGTCGTGCACCGACTCCCATCCGGCCTTGTCCAGTCCGAGGATCTGCCAGCTCGTCTCCCGTGCGATCCTGCCGCTTGGAGAGAGGAGAAGCGCGATCCCAGAAAGAAGGAGTATGAATGTCGAGAAAGGAGTAAGAGCGAAGTCGCGCCTCGCCAGTTCCAACGAAAATCTTCAGACATCTGCGACCTCTTTGAAATGGGCGCAGGCCTTCGCCCGCCCCCAAGG
>CAYQFN010000216.1:0-2580 GCA_964416685.1 uncultured Thermotogae bacterium
TTAATGACAGTAAGGGTTATGGCTTCATCGAGCGTGAGCAGGGTGAAGACATTTTTGTCCATTTTGGGGCAATTCGCGGTGATGGTTACCGTACGCTGAAGGAAGGACAGAAAGTAGAGTTTACTGTCGCTAGCAGCGATAAAGGTCCACAGGCACAAGACGTTGTGGTTATTGATTAGTAGTTAATACCTTCATTTAATATAATACGGCACGTGATGCAGATGTGCCGTATCTTTTCTTTCTCTTTTCAATACCAGTGCACACCATACTTATGAACTATTTCTTCTTATCTGTTTACATCTTACATCCGAATTCTCTTCCATGTTCCCGTGCGAAACTTTGCAGCCATTAGTGACGACATGACTATCCAGTACGCAAGCTCACCCAGCCATGCTCCCGTGATCCCAAGATGCAGGTGTATACCGAGTAGATATGCTACAGGGAGGTAGAACAGCAAGCAAACAAGAATCTCCGCGATCATTACGTAGCGCGTGTTCCCGGCCCCCTGCAGCGACTGTTCGATGACCAATGAGATTCCACCAAAAGCCTGCGTCAGTCCAAGAAATCTGAGTGGGGTTCGTCCGAGGGCAATTACGGCAGGATCTGACGTGTATATCATGAATATGAACTGCGGAAAGACAACGAACAACAGACCAATTCCAGCCATCAAGTAGGCAGCAAGTTTCGCAGCCTCCCAAGCGAACACCTCCGCCTCGTCGGGTTTCTTCGCCCCCAAGTTCTGACCGACAAGCGTCATCGCCGCCACACCGATACCAGTCGCCGGCATGCTCGACAGGTTAAGGACTGAGCGGATGATGTTGCTCGCAGCAAGCTCCAGCGTCCCTATCCGGCCAACGATGGAGAAGAAGATGAAGAAGCTCCCGTTGGACATCAGCCTCTGCCCCATCACAGGAAGAGAGAGGCGTACGATCGGACGAATGCGGGAGAGCGCATGCCCAAAGTGCTGGTACAGACGGTAGGTGATCCGATATCGCTTCATAAGGCTTATCACAATCAAGTAAGCTGATCCAAGAGCGGTAGCAATCGACGACGCGATCGCCGCACCAGCGATCCCCATCTTTGGCGCCCCGAGGTTTCCAAAGATGAGAGCGTAGTCAAGAAGGATGTTGGAGACCGTAACGATGATTGCCGACATTAGCTGCTGTCTTGTATCGCCAATACCATTGTAGAAACCGCGGTAGACCATGTTCAACAGAAGAAAGACGGAGCCGAGGAAGCGGTAGCGAAGATAGATCGCTCCAAGTTGAGCAACCTCGCTCTGCTGTGAGAGGAGCGGCGAGAGAAGGCTGGCAATCGCTCCACTGGCCAGCACAAGGGGTATCCCCGCAATGAGGGCAAGGATGAGTCCAGCATTCAACACCTGTCCACATTGCAGCACTTCTCCCTCACCATAGCGCCTGGCGGTGAGTGTCTGCACCCCTATTCCGATCCCCGCAATGGAAAAGACTATCGCGAAGTAGGCGACGCCACTGATGCCTGCTGCAGCAAGAGGGGTCGATCCCAAGCGCCCAAGCATTGCCGTATCGACAACGTTGAGGAAGGTAATGGAGATCATCCCCAACGCGACAGGATACGCAAGGCGAATCACCGTACGCACGCGCACTGGATGAGGTCGCATTCTCTGCCACAAGTGTGAAAAACTACTCAAGTCTATCCCCCCTCCAGCATGATCCCACGGTGTCCAGCATCACCTGTTTGAACCAGCAAGACTCCATCTTTCGCTACCGCGGTTCCCAGTCCCTTCAGCAAGCTCAGTCTCGTTCCTATGAGCAATACCTCAACAAATAGGGTTATCACAGGAATGAAGCTCGTCGATGCGGCGACCTGCGTTGCCGACAGCCGCGTGAGGGAGTAATGCAAGGCGAGAAAGGCACCGGCAGAACAGAATACGCCAAGGCCAACGCCCTTTTGCCATGTCGCATGCTCCTGGTGCTTGCCCAACGGGATGAGAAGAACCACAGTAGGGATGGCGGCGATGATCACCGAAACGTGGCTCGGCTGCGTATTGGCAACGCCAAAGGTCTCAAACAGGAAATAGCCGATAGGACTCAGTATCGCCAGACCAGCGAGGACGGCAAGATCGCGCCGGGAGACGGCGAGTGTCCTCATTACTCCTCCAATTAAGCCAAGTAGGAGCGTGGCTACGCCGAATTTGAGGAACAGGAGGGTGAACACGGGCACGTGCGAAACAACATCCTTGGCTGCCAGAAAAGAAAGGCCCCACACGAGCATAGCGAAACCGGAGGAGAGATAGACAGACACAGATCTCTTGTCGCCAGCCACTACCCCTCCCTTTCACTGAAGCACGTTATTGTGCAGGGTCGGATTGTGCTTCCTCGCGCGTGTTCACGCAACCTGTTGACAGATGCAGGCGTGTGCCTTTCGTTGAAGCGCGTATGTAAATAGAGCAGAAAACAGGCGCGAGTTATCGTGTGGATTGTTTACTGTATCGAGTGAAAACGAACTCTAATCTTGCAACCACCAAATACGTGCCCTCCCCCGCGTAGGGACATGCTTTTCGGGCTCCTCACGCTCCAGGCAAGGTACCGGGCAGAGAGA
>CAYQFN010000217.1:0-2569 GCA_964416685.1 uncultured Thermotogae bacterium
GGACCCGCGTGCCGCGATCGTCCTCGCGGAGATCCTCGGCCCGCCGCCGGGGCTTAGCGGGGGTCCTGCCAAGCCTTGGGAAGCGGAATGACGCAATAGCTCATTACACCACTTGACTGAACGTGGACCAGCGCGCGCATGTTCAGTTAACCACCGAGCAAAGGCAGCGATGCTGATTGCAGTGGCATACCACATACGTTGTGTTCCTGAATTCACGGCGTACTATAGGATTTGTTTGAGATCCATCTCCTTACAAGTTATCGTTATTGTGTTACGATGAAACCAGCGATTGAGGTTAGAGAATTAACAAAGGTGTACCCGAACGGCTTTAAGGCAAATGATAGCCTGTCGCTTTCCGCTCTTGAGGGTCAGATTGTCGGACTTGTCGGACCCAACGGCGCTGGTAAGACTACCTTGATACGCCAGCTGCTTGGGTTACTGAGGCCGACTGAAGGCAAGGTGCGCGTGTTGGGACGAGATCCGATGAAAGAGGCGAATGCGCTTAGAGGAATGCTGGGCTATGTCCCGCAGATGCCTCTCTACTACCCCGCGTTGACGGTCGGGGAGACCTTGGGGTTTGTGTTGCGCTTCAAGGGCGTCAGAGGGAGAGAACTCGTTCGAAGGCGAAGGGAAGCGCTGGCGCAGGTTGGCCTTGATCAATTAGTGAATCATTCCGGTTATCAGCTTTCGCATGGTTCGATGCGCCTCTTGCTGTTGGCAATGGCCATATGCCAGGACCCGCGCGTTCTCATACTCGACGAACCAACATCCATGATTGACATTGTTAGTAGGGCCCGCATCCACCGCTTGTTAGCCAAGGAACGGAGCAACAAATGCATCCTGCTTGCGAGCCACGACATGAACGAGGTAAGGACACTCTGCGACAGGATCTACGTAATAGCGTCTGGCAGGTTTATCGCTGAGGGCACGCCACAGGAGATATCAGCGCTGGTGAAGCTCCCCGTGGAGATTGGCTTTGTGCCTGCCGTCCCCTCCGGAGTGGAAGAGCTGCTGAGGGCGAAGAACATCTCGTTCGAGAAGGAAGGTCCCGTCTTTCACGTTGCGTTCAACGACCTACTCCAAGGGATCGAATTCATAGATGGTGCGCAACGTTCTCTGGGATTGAGCTACCTCCACCTGGAGGCGCCTTCGCTTGAGAGAGCGGTCTTGCAGCTTCTGCAGGAGGCGAAGCATGAGTAGGATAAGCAGGGTTTGGGTGGAGATCGTGATGGAGATTAAGGGGCTGCGAATCTACAGATTACAACTGATCATCAACCTTCTTATTCTTCCTCTCTCCTACGCATTGATAGCCCTGCTCGTAGGAGGTATGACGCAAACTGCACTAAGTTATCTCTTGTCGGGTTTAATTGTGTCATCCTTCATTGGATCATTTGTCGGCCTTCTTGCGATGCGGATCAGCAATTTTACCCAGCCACAGACGATGGAACTGTATGCCGCCATGCCGGTTACAACAGGGGAGGTCTTCTCTGGTCTGGCGATCACGTACCTCCTGCTGGCGCTTCCACAAATCATTGTCCTCCTCGGGCTGTCGATCTGGCAGGCGGAAGCGCCGCGCGTGGGTCTGGCCATCCTTGGCGTTCTCATGTCTTCTGGTGTCTTTGTGTCGTTGGGCGTCTTTCTGGGAGCCTTGGTGAGAAACCCGTTCAAGGCTCAGGGCGTCTTTCCACTCGTGTCATGGGGCCTTATGCTCCTGTCTCCCATCTACTACAACAACCAGCACCTGCCCGCTTTCTACTCCGCATTGCTGCTGGTCAACCCAGCTACCCATGCTCTCAACGTCATCCGTCCGTTTCTCGGTTTCAAGAGCGTTGTGGACATCAGGTATTCGTTCCTCTACCTCGGACTGCTTATACTAGTCACGTCATTTGCTTCTTACTACATCCTACGTCGCAGAATGCATCTGCTCGAAAAGTTTTTCTAACACATCACTCGCGCACTGCTGTGAGACCGCGCCTTGCAGCGTTGACGATGCTACATGCTCTGCGAGCTCAAAGCAGACGCATGTTGGGAGAAAAAAAGCAGGCGAGCCCGATACTCGGGACTCGCCTGCGGAGGCGCGCCTATGAGGCACAAGGAGGTGTAGAGTCTACAGGCGCAACACAGTAAGGAGGTTGATTGGTGTTCATGTGAACGCTACTCCTATGTAGCTGAATTGGACGAAGAGGCGGTATGGCCCTCGTATGCGGTATGGCTTGGCGGCTCTGGAAAGATACCTCGTCATCAGATTGATCGTTAGCGATTACCCCCAGATCTTCTCGTGGTTGCGCTTGCGAGTGCGCTTGCGTATTCCCGGAGAGAAGCAGATGAAAAGCAGTATCCAGAGCCGCCCTGTTGAGCCATTTTGCACTACAAACAGCATAGTGTCTCTTATCTAGGAGATCAATCAATAGATGTACAATGAAATGATGCTCCTCTCTCCTTCGAGTGGGTAGTTGAAAATACTCATGCAGAAAGGAGCGCTTTTGAGAAAGACGCGAAGCAGTCATTGGTGACGTGTAACGAGTGATAAAGGACAGAAGGGTTCTCTTGCAAAGGCCTGTCTGCCTCG
>CAYQFN010000218.1:0-2552 GCA_964416685.1 uncultured Thermotogae bacterium
ATCGCTTATCCCATCGGCATAACCGACAAGCAGTGTTGTGTTTCAATCTGCAAGAAGGGTTGATTCTCAAACAGTATCTTGTCCCTCGCCAGACTGCTTGTAGCACGTTGGCCCAACGTCAGCGTTTGCAGCAGCACGGGCAAGGCACCACCCAATTACCCAGAAGGATTGCGAGCAATCTGCGCGTGGTTTGGAAGAGGCATAGCCGCTGTCCGCTGAACGCGTGACTGTGTGGTACGCACACCGGCTACTGGCTTACCCCTCCCGCGGGCATTCATCTCTTGGAGTATTTCCCCTAAGCGCTTCCCGCCAAGAATCTCGTCGCGCTCTTCCGTGTAGTTGCCAAAACCTGCCCTGAATTGCCGCAAGAATCGCACTGCATCACTACCCCAAGTTCCTGGTACAACACGTGTAGCGCCTGTTGATTGATTTCCATAAGAGGTCTGACTGCTACCGTCATTTGTCTATTTTCCCGCCAGCTCCAGGGGTGATATCACTTTCACCTGGAGATCCATTCGTTTTACTCTACTCAATAATCTGTCATTACATCTACAGAAGTAATCCACCTTGCCCGCTTCCGCCAGCGCCGATGCAAGGCGTCCAATGGTTTGATCCTCAGCGCGACAAACTCTTCCGCCCTTTTCTCAGCTTCCTCCGACAACTTGATATGGTGACCTGCTTTGGACAAGACAGCTGATGAATGTCCCCATCGCACGGGTAACGGATTCTGCTCCGTTTCATACATTAACGCATCCGAGGGAACAATCTCCACGCGTCTATCTTCACACAACGCTAAAATGCCCAACACGGCTTCTGCCTCCAGTGCTACTTGCAGATGAGTGCGCGTCTCCAACGGCCTTTGAATGGTACCTACATCAAAGTAGATTCTATGCTCTCTTTTATAGCACAAGTTCCTGTCAGAAGAATACATTGTGCTGCTCAACTTCTTGTTCCATAGAATCTCCTGTCCGTAGACCGTACTCAGGTGCTACTAATAAAGTCTAGTGCCATGCTCTTGGCTATCAAGCCAGGAATAGAAAGAAGCCGTGACACGCTTCACGTCATCGACTAACCTAATCTGGTAGATCTCCAGTGTGTTGAGGTCAGCTCTTGAAACCCAACATCTGCGTCACTTCTTAGAAGCAGATTTCGGGCCTAACCTTTTCCACTATAACCGGTCTGCCCTGGACAGTCCTTATGGTGATTTCTTACTTAGCTTGAGCCTGACGAGCGTTCCTGCTTCGATTGCTTTCTTCAGCATCTTGCGCAAGCGAAATTTCTGAATCTTGTCGGATTGGGTCATCGAGAGCTCCTCAACGACCTCGACGTATCTTGTCACCTTGAAGTTGGCGATCTCCCCGGCGCAGTAGTCGACGATCTCCGAGAACGAAATGGCGCTATCGTAGTCTCGGACACCGCTCATGGGGAGATCACGGAGAACACGATCGTTGGGAATGGGAGGTTTGGTATAGGATTGTACCGCAGAGATTGCGATTACGAGTATGCGCCAAGGGAGTTGACCGGTCATATCACTGGTAGTGGAAATTTCGTCCCAGGTTGCCATGCAACGAATGGGGATAATTGGGTGCCCCTCTGTCCATCTTGCCGTGGTTGTCTCTGGCCGGATGGGTTCCTGAAGGAGTGAACGCAACAGGAACCTGACCTTGCGGCTTCTTGTGGCTCTTCGGGGTCAAGGAAAGGCCCAAAGAAGGACTCGCTCCTGCCAAAGGTGACCACACGGCGCGCCAGACCTAATCCGCAAATCTGAAGGCAAGGAGGGACACCGTTCCAGAGAAGAGGGAATGCCGTGCTAGGACTGAGAGGGAAAAGCACTCTTCCAGGGATTCTGCTCCGCCGGCCTCCACAAACGCGCGAAAGTTGCGGTAGTGATCCTCGCCGGCGAGCCGCTCGATCATGGTGATGAAGGACCAGACCAAAGTGTGCGAACCAGGCTTGGGAGGAGAATACTCCGCCAGGATCAGCGTTCCCTCCTTCCACAGGACGCGATGGGCCTCATTGAGCATGGTCAACTGCTCCGCATGGGTGTGCTCATGCAACGCCAGGATGAGAAGGACACAGGCGAATGTTTGATCGTCGAACGGGAGTGCAAGCGCCGATCCACGCACGTAGCGGATGGACGGGGGATTATGCCGCCGCGCTGTACTCACCATCGCCTCTGAGAGGTCGAGCCCAACCGTGTTGATCCCCGCCCGATCGAGGAGAAGAGACTGGGCCCCCGTCGCCGAACAGATGTCAAGGACGCTTTCAGGGCGGATTTCCTTGCAGATCTGCACCACCCGCGCGTGCACTGGCCGCAGAAGCAGATCGATGAAATGGGAGTAGAACCAGACAGTCCCCTTCTGATATGAATGACCTCTTCCCATGCGGAAGAGGGTACCACATCAGAGGACGTCACCACAACCTCAAACGGAGCAGGTGGTATCCTTCATTCAGATCTCGTCACCGCATCACCTGGTCGGCTTCAGCTTGGTAAGACGCCCTGCGGCAAGGAGTTCCTTCGTTTTCTCTTGCAGGCGGAACTTCTGAACCTT
>CAYQFN010000219.1:0-2548 GCA_964416685.1 uncultured Thermotogae bacterium
AACAGCTTTTTCAACTGCTCGACGTTCTGCTGAACGATGTCCGGCGTTGCTCCGTCGATCTTCGGATCCAGTTTCTCCATCTCACTCCCCCTGCTTGCCGAGCTCATTGATCCCCTCTATTTCAGATATACGCCCGTTCTACGAGCCAAAGCGCAACAGCTTCTGAACGCAAGAAATCAGTTGCGAAGAATTCCCAAGCTCGCCACCCTGCGTAGGTCCTGCATATTCCGTATTGGTCGTGCTTACCGCCGCAGGGTTCCTTCCTCGCATGTAAGGAATAGTGCCATGTTTTTCTTACACTGCCAACCAGCCTGCTTGTGCTCATAGCTTCTTCACCTTCAGCTTCAATTCCCTCTCCATCTCTTTGATCCGCACGTTTCTCTCGACTTGACGATTGAACTGTGTCTCTTTCTTGAGCGCTGCTCGTTCCTCTGCGATGCGCGCTTCCAGATCCCGGCAGGCAGCGAGTGTTTGCCTCCTCATCGCGGAACGTGCGGTAGTGGTTTCTAAGTGGAAAATTCCTGTGCGATTGGCACAATCGAGTGCGACAACCCGCTCAACGAGCGCGAGGTAGAGGGCACGAAAATTCGAGTGTGGTAAAGTTGACATGGAAAGGCTATCCAAGAACTCCTTTTGTATTGCGTTTGGGGCAGATAGATCGATCCATTCCGTTGAGAAGAATTCATCCACCACAATTGCTCCGCGTTCTGCCTGGCTGAAGCGCTTTGTTGCCAAGCTCAGTAGAGAGTTTGATTGATAGGCGAACACCACCACAAGCGGATATGGAATGGCCCTGTGAATGATCTCAGCGATTCTTTTCGTGTGGCGTTGTGCCCTCAAGTCGACCTGTATGATCGCGATTTCAATGTATTCCTGCTCTTTGTCCGTGTAAGGTTTAATCGGGATCGTGCTCGGCTTTAGTGTGTACTGCCAGGTGATGGTATCGATATCCTCGCGAAATGCTCTCTTGTCAGTCGCACTGAGCTTGGCGTTCTCGTGGAACAGCTTCTTGTAGATGCGTTTCCCGAGATGGCAGGAATCGGGAATGGCCATGTAGTCATATATTGGCTTTTGACTCAGAGTCATTCAATCCTCTCCAATAGCATAGCAATTTCCTCTGGAGATGGCAATTGGCCTTGGAGTGCCTTTGGCAACCGCTTTAGGATACGATACGTCGCAACTCCGATGGGCTTACGCGAGTCGTGCAGGGCATACTCAACGACAGTGCGGTTCTTTTCTTTGCAAAGGATGATGCCAATTGACGGATTTTCGCCTTCCTCCCGTACTTGCCGGTCAAGTGCCGTTAGGTAAAACTGCATCTTGCCGGCATATTCAGGCTGAAATTCGCCTATTTTCAGCTCGATCGCCACTAAGCACCTGAGGCGGCGGTGGAAAAGGAGCAGGTCGATGAAATATTCCTTACCATCCACCTCAAGTCGGAACTGGCTTCCCATGAAGGCGAACATCCCGCCCATAGCACGAAGGAAATCCTCAATTCGGGAGATTAGGGCGCGTTCCAGTTCCCGTTCGCTATGCTCATCTCCTAATTCTAAGAAGTCGAAGGTGTATTCGTCTTTAACTGCCAGTTTAGCCTGAGCTCGTAGTTCTGGCGTCAACGTCCTGTCGAAGTTGGTCTGCCCGAGCAGGGATTTCTCATAGCTCTGGTTTTCGATCTGGTGGATGAGGACGTTTTTTGACCAGCCGAATTTACGTGTCATGCGGATGTAGAACTCACGTTCCAGTACGTCCTTGCAACGTTGCAAGATAATGATGTTGTGCGACCAGGCGATTTCTCGCACCAGTGGTGCGAGTTTTGGCGTTCTGGCGTAGGTCTCATAAAAAAGCTTCATGCGCCAGAGGTTTGATGAGGAGAAACCACCTATACCTGGGAATTCTGCCTGTAGATCAGACGCCAGCTGTTGCACGACAGATTTTCCCCAACCTTCTATTTTCTGCCTTTCCACGATGGATTTGCCGATGTCCCAATAAAGGCTCACCAGCTCTTTATTCACCGTTTTTAGCGCGTTGTACTGGGCAGAACGAATGCGTTCCTTTACCTCTGTAAGAAGGCTGGCATATGCATTGATCGATTTCGCATTGTCAATTTGCGGATCTGGATTCATCATATCCATCAACAGTTCAGTATAACCAAATACGTGACGACTTCGAAGTCATCAATGCCACGGAAGCTGGCGCTGCTTAAAGCCGTTCCGCCTCGCTGGAATAGACTCTCGACTCCTCGTTCCTCGGCCTTTCCTGTTACGGCGCTAATTGCCTTCGCCAGGAGTTCTTGGTAGTGGGTCATGTTTGCGCCGTGATCAGTTATCTTATCAAACCGCTGAATCGCCGAATGTTCGGGATCTGAATGGCCAATCGATATCTTCTTGAGCAAATCTAGAATCTTCTTGGCTTGGGTAAAGTTCAGACGCACCTCGCCAGCATCGGACACGAAGACTAGGTAGTATGGGGCCAAGGCGTACTCAGCAGCGGTTCCAAACTCCGCATTCTCACTACGCAGGCAGAAGAGAACACCTGGCCCAATCTCCTC
>CAYQFN010000220.1:0-2495 GCA_964416685.1 uncultured Thermotogae bacterium
GATTCGTCCCATTCGTGGAATTCGTGATATCTCTCAGCATTCCCAGTTCTGGTTTCTGCTTTTCTTGGCGACCTTTGCGTGCTTTGCGCGAGAAAGCGTTTCAGTTCCGTACTCCGCATTCCGCGCTCCGAATCGTCGCTCTCTCACTGGACACCGAAGAGGAGGAAGCGGATGAACATTAGTATAGGAATTATCTCCAATCGGCCAATCCACATGTTGAAGCATAACGCGAGCTTGCTGAGAGTTGACATACTGGGACCGGTGATCCCCACTGAGAGTCCAACGTTCCCCTGTGCGCTTGCCACCTCGAACATGACATCAGCGAGGGTGAATTCAGGTGAGGCTGTGTGCAGCAACACGACCACCCCCAGTCCGAGGAAGATCAACCACAGGAAGGTGATCAAGGACGCGTCCTCCAAGCGATGGCCCACTTCCGACTCATCGATCGGCTTCTGTCCGATGCGAAACGGTACGAGAGCCCCTTGCGGAGAGACGATCTTGCGAAAGCGCCATCCGACACCCTTGATCAGGATGAGCATGCGTATCACCTTGATTCCGCCGGCGGTAGATCCAGCCGCTCCTCCGAGAATCATCCCGGCGGAGAGGAGGAGCTTTGCCGTCGCGCTCCAGCTCCCGATGTCTGCCGTCTGAAACCCGGTACACGTCATCGCGGAGACGAACTGGAACGTCGAATCCCGCAGGGATTGCAGCGGCCCAAGGTTGGCCAGGTTCTCCAGTGCAAGAAAAGCCGATCCCATAAGAGCTATGATGAAAACCCAGCGCGTCTGCTGATCCTGCCACAGGATCTCTCCCTTTCCGCGCATCAGCTCGTAGTGCACTGCAAAGCTGATCGCGCCGAAGAGCATAATTGGAATCAGAGCTAGCTCGATCGCCACGCTGTGATAGGAGGCGATGCTGTTCGCCGTGATGCTGAACCCACCGGTGGAGATTCCTGTCATGGCTGTGTTCACTGCGTCCCAGATTGGCATCCCCGCTCCCCACAGGATGATCGTGCTGACGAAGGTATATAAGAGAAAGATCCACCACATCGTTCGCAGCGTGGAGGCGATGCTCGGATGAATCTTCTCCCCTCGCGCCTCGGCGTAGTACAGGCTGTACGTTGCCGCGCCCGGTCGTGGCCCGGCGAGGATGGTAAGCATGAGTACGATCACGCCCATTCCCCCGATCCACTCGATGAAACTACGCCACCATTGAAGAGTTCGCGGAAGGAGATCAGCGCGCGCGGCCATCGTTAAGCCAGTCCCCGTGTAGCCGGAGATCGACTCGAAGAACGCGTTTGTCGGGTCAAGGAAGTGGAGTAACGCCGGCGATGCGACCCCGACCTGCTGTGCAGAGATCGCCGTCAATAGAAACGGCAGCGCGCCGAGTGCGGCGACGAGGAGCCAACCGAAGGCAGCGATGATCATCCCGTGCTTCAGCTTGGCCTCACCTGCGTTGCGAAACGGGAAATAGAGGATCGCGCCCAGCGCAAACGAGACCAAAGCGGTAATCAGCAAGGGAAAAACAGCGTACGTCTCGTGGAACGCCAAGGGGACCACGAGTGAAATCAGGGCCATAGCGCCAACTACGGGGACGAGCATCCCCAGATCACGTATGATGATCCGCACATCTGGCCACATGCGTGAATTGAGAGGCATCATCCGGTCAGTTTATCGATTATCTCATCGCTTGCCCGTTCTAGCGAGAAAACAGTGAGCACATCATCTGGGGCGAAGATGGTCTTCGGGGTGACAATCTCTTTCTTCCCTTCACGCTCGACGGCGATAACCGTCATTGAAGCAGGAAGGATCTCCCTCTTTAGACACTCGGCGAACGACTTTCCAACGAGCACTGACTCCGTCTTGACAACAATCCGAAACACTTGATCGCCCTGTGAAAGGATCGTGAAGTCCTTCACGTTAGGGCGTTTCACCGCAGTGTACAGGTGATTTGCCACCACCTCCTCCGGGTTCTCCATCACATTTGCGCCCAGTCGGTTGAAGAAATCGGCGTGCTCCTTCCCATTGACGATGGACACAATCGATGGAATCTTCAGCTGCTCAGCGATGGAGACGACCATCAGATTCACCGCGTCGTCGCTAGTAGTGGCGATCAATGCATCCGCCCGTTCCGAGCCGGCCTCACGCAGCGTCTCTGCCAGAGTCGCATTTCCATTGAGGACAGTGATATCGAACTTGTTGCTGATGTCCCTGGCGCGCTCGGGATTTGCCTCGATCACAACCACGTTATTCTTCTCCTTAGTGGCAATTTCGATCAGGCTAAGCCCGATACTTCCCGCTCCGACGATAATCATGTACATAATCCAGCCCTCCCCACACCCCACGCATGGTAGCACAGAATCGATCAATGGTCAACGGCAAAGGCAGAGAAAACGCAGAGTCTAACGCAAGTTAGAGGGGGAAGCAGTCGGCAGTCGGCAGTCAGGAGTCGGCAGTCAGGAGTCAACAGTCAACAGTCGGCAGTCAGGAGTCGGC
>CAYQFN010000221.1:0-2484 GCA_964416685.1 uncultured Thermotogae bacterium
TGCGAGAATCCCCTTGTTCATTCTTGAGATACGCCCGAAGAAGAGAATCCAACCGGTCAATGACAGTGACGACGCAATGCCTGCAGTGCCCGTTCGTTGTTGGAGCAAGTGAGGACAACAAGACCCGTTCTCCCTTTCTCTGGTGCGGTCGAGTAGAGTTCGTTAATGGCGATCTCCTTGCGAGCGAGCGCTTCACCGACTCGGCATAGGAATCCGGGATAATGCGGAAGTTCCACAACTAGGACATCGCGCTCTTCCACCATAAAGTCGGCCTTGCGTAATGCGTCGCGGGCGAAGGACTGCGAACTTGTGACGAGGTGAAGTGTGGTTTCATCGCCGTCTGTCTTGACAACAACGGAGAGGAGATTGATCCCCATGTCACTTAGGACGCGAATGATCCTGGCCATGGCGCCAATCTCGTTTGTGGCGCGAACAATTATCTCCTGCTGTATACGTATCTCACGCATTGTCTGATCTCCAACGTCGATTATATGAGAATCTGGCAGGTCACCCTGTGCGCATGGGCACCTGAGAACAGACATTCGCCTGCTTTGTTGATGATCTGGATGCCATCCTTACCCGCTCTAAGGAAGGTGGTCGATCGCTTCGAGCACTTGCTGCGCTGTCTGTTCGATGCTCCCTTCGGCATCGATGTTGATCGTGGGTGCCGCGTTTGGCGATGCGACATGACGCTGCAGGTGACTCGCGCGACCGGCGGCGCGCAGGCGTTCCTCGCGTGCCTTACGGCTTGCTGTGAGCCAGAGGATCGCATCGAACAGGGAGTAGTCAACATAAGGTGAAACGCCGAGGAGTGCTCCCTCGACGAGCAGAATGCGCATCCCCTTGGTTCTCTCCTCTTCTATGGTCGAACGCAGCTTCTCGCTTAGCGCCGGATGGACGATCGCATTCAAGTCCGCAAGGGCCTTCTCGTCGGAGAATACGATTCGACCCAGCTTCGAGCGATCGATCTCCCCGCTCGTCGAGAGGATCGACTCTCCAAACCTAGACAGGAGCTGTTTGTACGTCGGGTTTCCTTGTCGATACGATTCCCAAGCGACGCGATCGAGATCGATCTTAGCGATCCCTTCTCGTTTGGCCAAATTTCTCGCGACAGAGCTCTTGCCGGAACCGGCCTCGCCGGCAAGTCCGATCACCTTCATCGCTCCTCCCTGTGCCTTGCGCATGAGCTTCCTCCAGGCTTGAGGCCGACCATCATCATTGGCATCTTCGGCCAAGACCATGAAAAGCGCTTGCTCCTGCTCGCTCAAGACGCCAAGAATTGCTTCGTGGGTTGGCTTCCTTCATCTGACATTTTCCTCCCGGTCTTGTCTGTGCTGGTGAGGCAGGCAAGCCTTTGCCCGAGAATACGCTTGCCTCTTGCATCACCTGTTACTCCTCACCCCTTCGCGTCAGTCACGAGATTTACCTCACGCCCGGCCAGCAGTTCTTCAAGCTAGCGGTGAGTCACATTCTGAAACGATAACTGTGTGTGATGTAGATGGCAACACGAGAGGAAGATCGGGTGAAACTAGGGGCCATGACGGGTGTAGATTCGAACGAGGTGATCGAGATGCAAAAGTTACAAAGGTTGTTCCTAGCGGCTCTTCTTGTCGGCTTGATGCTGGTTCCAGTACTGGGAAGCGCTCAAAGTGCTCCGACTCCACTGGGCATCGTCCCCTCCCGCAACCCAGGGAATCTGACGGTCAACGTGTGGACGGACAAACAGACCTACGTTGTGGGTGAGAATGCACTAATCTACTTTGCAGTCAACCAACAGGCCTACATCTACATCTATGACTTGCAGCCGGACGGCGTCCTCCGCCTTGTCTTCCCGAATGCCTACTCGCAGAACAATTTCGTCGCTGCGGGAACGCATGTCCTTCCTGATGCAGGGTACAGGTTTCTCATTACGCCCCCCCTGGGTCTGGAGAAACTACAGATATTTGCCAGTTTGGTCCCGCTCAACTTGACGCCGACCACATATACAGAACCCTACCCGCAGGTGAGCCCGCAGGGGCTCCAGGGGCAGATCATGGGGATCACCCCGCAGGCCTGCTGGACGACCGCATGGGCCTCGTTCACTATAGTCGGCTCAGGGTATGGCTACACCCCACCGTCCGGGTGCACGCCCCCTCCGAGCTACACACCACCCCCATCCAATTGCTGTACGTGTCCTCCTCCGTTCTTCGCTTGGTTCCCGGGTGGAAGCTGGTACTGGTCGAATGGACAGTGGCAGCAAGGGGCGCCCAGTTCAGGTTGGTACTGGTACTACGGGCCAGATGGGAAGTGGCACTTCGCGATTCGTATTCATGTTGGTGGAAACTAGACACACACCTCTCAGGCAGTAAACGGCCCTCACTGCCGAGGTAAGAAGGCCTGCGAAAAGCGGGCCTTCTTTACTTCTGATCTGCTCCTCGATCTTCGACACCTTCTCCTCCGCTGGATCATGCCCAGCAGCCTCCTTCTCTTCCGGCGTGAGGCGTG
>CAYQFN010000222.1:0-2481 GCA_964416685.1 uncultured Thermotogae bacterium
GAGAACAAGACCTTCCACGTCCTCGTCCCGTGTACCTGCCCCGGGGTTCCCTCTGAGATCCTGAACCCGAGGAACACCTGGGAAGACAAGGCCGCCTACGACGCGCGCGCTGCGAAGCTCGCCTCCGAGTTCGCCGCTCATTTCGATAAGGCTTACGGAAACAAGGGGATCGAAGAGGCGATCGCCCGCCAGTGCCCGGGAAAGTAAGATAAGACTGTAACCACCTGAGGCTCCGGTGGGTTCACCGCCAAACCCGGAGCCTCATTAGAAGAGAGACGGTGGTTAGGCACCCGGATGTGGCGGGATGCACTGGTGGCCAGCTAGGGAAGGAAACGATCTCCTGGAGAAGCTGAAAGGCGGATATCGATCCTCTATCGGAAGGACGAATGAGGTTGTTGCTAACGTTCTGAATGATGCCACCTTGTTCCAGGTGATGTTTACAAGGGGCAAACAGGGTCTGTCTTGCAATCCAACACCTCCCAACGGAGGAAACACCTGAAAATGACGCAATGTAAGACCAGACCCTTATCTCTCAGCTTTTTTGGTTCAGGATAACCTGCTGCAGCGGGGCGGACACCGCCCATCCTCGGCGAAACATAGGGGCCCGCCCTACAACGAACGTGAAGGATCTGCTATCATTTTAAGTATGGAAGGGTTCACCGCGATCGGAAAGCTTCTCGTGATCATGGGGGCGATCCTCATTCTGCTCGGGCTTTTCCTGTGGGGGAAGATCCCGTTCCTCGGGAGACTCCCGGGCGACATCAGCATTGAGCGGGACGGTTTTTTCATCTACATCCCGATCACCTCCATGCTCCTTATCTCCGCCCTCCTCACCCTGATCTCCTACCTCTTCCGCCACCGGTGAACCGAGATTCGCCGTCACTGCAAACACACGATAGACCCGGTCAATTCATAATGAGCGGGACATCCGAAAGGCGTTCGTTGAAAATGACCTGCTTGAGGCGGTTCTCCTTCTCCCGGAGAACCTGTCACTTGAAGAGGGGCTGGTCTTGCAATCCAACACTAGAGGAACTCCCCCTAAGGCTTGTTGAATCCGTGCCTCAGGTGACTACCAGGCTCCAATATCACGTAGCCGTCGAGCCTCGAGTACCGAGTGCCTCCACGATCCGTTCGGCGAGAGGTTGGGGGATCTCAGGGAGGGCACAGGGATTGATCTGCCCTGCGTATACCATCGCTGGCTCAATTACTGCACAGTTGTGGAATCGCTCCAGAAACACGCTCCATTTCATAGCAGAAGAGCAACATTACTGCTATTTTTATGCAACGATAGCGTAACTCGTCTTTTAAGCCCGCTGTGCTGTAAGGTTAAGAGCCTGTTTCACCGTCCAAAACGCCAAAAATGAAGATCTGACGCCAAGGCATGCGAGCATGGGTACCTGAACACCGACCGACTGGGCGTTGTCTCCGAAGCGGAGCTGCGTACTGCTCTGGAATGGGCGACGCATATCGCTTCAATCACTTGCACCCGCATCGGGGCGGATCTACCTCATCGATCGGAATTGATGGAGTAATCCCGCATTTAGGTTTTCGGTTGCTTCCCCGTATACTTAGGAAGTGGAAACAAAAATCTACTACTTCACTGGTACTGGCAACTCTCTCGCCATAGCGTGGCGGATCGCAGCCGGATTGGGTGATGCTGAGCTGATAGGTATACCGTCCCTCCGGGATGAACCTCGTGTCATACCTAATGCCAGGAAGATCGGGATCGTATGTCCGGTGCATGGGTTCACCGCGCCCGGGCTCGTGACCGAGTTTATCCTCAAACTCGACCTTTCCGACATTCACTACGCGTTCGCCGGTGTAACTTACGCCGGAGCCCCGGGTGGGGCGCTCCATTCCATCCGCCGCACCCTTCGCCGAGCGGGCAAGGAGCTCGACCTTGGGTTCGCGGTGCGCATGCCATCGAACGACATCGCTTTATCCGATGCGCAACCACCGGAGAAACAAAGAGAGATCCTTTCCCGCGCTGATCGGAAGGTTCAGGGGATCGTTCGGACGATCGCTGCAGGGGAACAAGGGATAAACGCCGGAACTCCGCTCGGGTGGCTCCTCGCGACGATGGTGGGCCCCCTGTTTTCCCACCACCGACACTCGCTCGACAAACGATTCTCCGTCGACGAGAAATGCACGGGCTGCGGTGTGTGCGTACAGGTCTGTCCGGCGGGGAATATCGCGCTTGTGGACGGCCGCCCGCAGTGGAAGCACCACTGCGAGGCGTGCATGGCGTGCATCAATTACTGCCCGGAGCGGGCGATCCAGTTCGGGAAGCGCACGGCAAAGCGGGGGCGGTACCACCATCCTGAGGTCTCCGCCCCCGACCTCGCCGCACAAAAACTCGCTACGTCGAGCGGATCTCCCGCCGCATGAGGATCACGTAGGAGATCGCGAAGCAGATCGAGGTCAGCGCGATCAACCCCACGAGCTGCGGCCACACGATGAGCAGGCTCTGTCCGAGGGGGA
>CAYQFN010000223.1:0-2461 GCA_964416685.1 uncultured Thermotogae bacterium
ACCGTTTGTATTATGTAGGAGTTATGCGAATCGGTTGTTCAAGCCACGAAAGCAGGCTAGTTGTAAGGAATCACCAATAGGGTAGTAGTAGGTGTGCCCACTAAGGGAACAGCTGTCGGAGAACTGTGAAACCGGCAGTGGGTTAGTGTTTGCTGCTGTACTATTCAATCTCAGAGCGAGGGAACATCCTCTTAAACAAGGTGCGGTAGGCTGGACAGCGCTCCATGTGAGTACTCTGACAATATCTCTCCCACCTAAAGCAAGCCCTGAATGACTGAAAAAACTGTTACTCCCCTTGCATCATGATCTCGAAACGCGTATACCCCTCCCGGGTGAACGCTGAATACCCATACTTGCACCTCGAAGTCTAGCATCCTGCCTGCATTGGAGCCAAATGAACTACCCCGCCGCACAAAGCGGACAGGGTATCAAGAAGCATTGTAAAGAGAACGCCCCAAGGGGCGAAGAATCAAACCCAAAGGGATTGAGCTGGGCACTATGGCTTCCACTTGCGTAGCCATTGGAACCCCTTCCAAGCTGCAGACAGGCCGCCACCCACGGCTGCAAGGAAAACAAGAAGGCTTAGAACATTGACAATCAGGACCCAAATTGGCGTGGATGGCGCAGCAAAAACGACTTTCTCAACCATATGATCCTCCTTAGAAGCAAATTTACTTTACCCCTTTTATCTAAATAGACCAAACAACTTCAAGACTCACCGGCTCGGAATAGTATACGAACACTCCCTGAATCCACAGGTAATAATCAAGGATTCCCCCACCGCTGATCCTTGCCGATTGCTGATTGGGATAGACGTAGTGATCAGCCCAAGTTTTTCTTGTTTCTCTATTTTTCGTTATTCAGATCCAATCCTATCCCTTGAAATTGCTGACGTATCACCTCGGCCATGACAGGGTTAAAGGAACTGGTGTCCGTAAGCGCAGCTGACAGTTTCGCTTGCAGGTTCTTCTTCGAGAGCCTGCCCCAGTCGGAAAGCACAAGCGTGTAATGCGTGTCCGCATAGCCACCTGGGTGAGAACCTTGGCCGTGCCCTTCGATCTGTACCCAACCGGCCACATCACTGCTCCACCAAGCGGTCCCTTCCGCTTGCCAAGAATACTGGCCGGGACTCTGACGAGAGCTAGGGAACGTATTAGCTGGTACAATAACCTTCTCTTGGTACTCAAATCGGAGCGCGTTGGGAAAAACACCAGCAGGTACGGTTACCTTCTCCATCGCGCCCTGTTGAATGCTAAACTCTTGAGTGGAACTTTTATCGCCAGCTGGATACACCGTCTGCACCGTTTGGCTACCCCCTTCACCGAGCATGGCCCCCTTTTCTCTAGCGATCATTATCGGGCCTGCTTGGGCGGGAAAGGGCCACACCTGCGGTTGCCGGCTCCCGGGCTCGAACACGTGGACAGTTAATGGTGATAAGATGCTCCTTCCTTCGGGTGACTTGTCTACGCGAGCCACGGCGCACATCGTCGTGTACAAGAGATCAATCCGGGCTACTACGTAATATGTAATAGTACCCATTAGAATATCGGAGGCACTTTGCACTCGCTCCACCTGCTGATACGTCCAGTATGACCCCACTTCCCAGCTCGGAGGTGCACCAGCAGCGGCCGTACCGACTATCGCTAATTCCAATACCACTACCAGGAAAGCACAACCAATCGTGAATTTCATGTTCATCACCTCTGTTTCTAAGATGTCCTCAATAGTGGCTCCACAGTAGGTCTACATCCATAGCTACCGGTCTCGCGGAAAGATCACTGTGCTCACTGACTTAGCCTAGGTAACCGCAGGAACGTTATTCCAAGCACGAAATAGAGGACGGCCATCCCCAGAATTCCTAGCGGTAGGAGCACGAAGGAGGAAAAGCAGACCCCAATGGATAGCGTGAGCCAGCCCACAAGTCTGGCCGAGGCAAATGAGGGTTGGGAAATCTGCATTATCGCAAGGCCAGAGCGAATCAAGAGAAGGCCGAACAACACCACAAGAGCGAGTTCTATTACCTGCCACGGATCCCAGGAAGTAGGCTTCGTGAGCGCTGATTCCAGCGCTCCCCCGAGAGCAACGAGGAAGACGCCAAGAGCAACTGCATTAAAATAGCGATTGAGGCGCTGGTTCTTCCCAACCTGTCGTAGCCCCAGGAACGGAAGGGCAAAGATTGCGCCACCAAGGAGTGGAAGAACAATTACAAGAGGGCTAACGTTCGTCACGCTTATGGCACTCATCCCACCGAGAAACAGGGCGAGGAATTTAGTGACCCACAGGACAAGTGGCCCAGAGAAGGGTGAAGCAACGCTCCACGGCGAGAGGAGCGCCAGAACCGCCGCTGCGAATGAAACAGCAGACAAGAGCCATTTAGCTGTTTTCAAAGGCCTTTATCCCTACGGAACCCAGATTGTGCGAGATTTCCTCACCGTAAACTGTGTAGGAGGATCATATCCCG
>CAYQFN010000224.1:0-2456 GCA_964416685.1 uncultured Thermotogae bacterium
AGCCCGAGCGCAGCGATCATCAACAGGTAGTACAGCCCTCTGCTTCGAACGATCTTCCCAACGATCTTCTTCATTGCATTTCCTCCTTTTAGGTAAAGCTTGTACAGCAAGCAGCTTGAAAGCCGCCTCTCTTCAACCCGTGGCAGTAACCCACCAGGTTGCTTCCGTGTAACTCGGCAGCCAGGCAATATACGGTTCTTACCTGCTTCCAGATGTTGCTTGGATCTATCACCTCCCCCTTGCAGGAATTCGCACAACAATCCGCATGTCTGCCACGGCCAGGCTTCGTTTAGAATGTCTTATCTGGCAGACTAAGGATATTGCCGACGCACTCCATGGTAGATCAGACAAAAGAGAACAGCAGTTCAAGCAGCACCGGCCCTGAGAACAAATGTCCCTTGCTGGTGCTATTCAAACTGCCGTTTCCAGAGGTCTTAGCCTCTCTTCTGATCAATGCGCCACCCCGAGTAATCGGGCCACGCGTTAACGTGATCCCCCTTATCTTCGTGCTTTCACCTTAAGGCCAGACCCGTCTTTCACCACCTTTAATCTCTTGGCAACGATGTCCTTCAGATTCTTCCCCGGTTTGAATACAGGCACGACTTTCTTTGGAACCGTGATGCGCTTCTGTGTCTGAGGATTGATCCTCTTCGATTCCTTGCGTGCGCGCGCCTCAAACTTGCCAAACCCGGTCAGTAGGACTGCTTCGTTGGTCGCAACGGACTCCGTTATTACATCGATCACCGCATCGAGTGCCACCCGGGCGTCCTTCTTGGATAAGCCAGTCTTTGCCGAGAGCCTGTCGACGAACTCCCCTTTGTTCACCTTCTCACCCCCTTTCTTTAGGAGAATGTCAACCATTATAGGCAGACGGTACGAGCTTGTCAAGAGGAGAAGGGCATTATGGTGATATGCCTGTGCGTGGTGCTACAATGCTTTGAAGCAGTTGTTCACATCAGGACGGGCTTTTCTGTGATTTGACTTCGCTCTAGTTCCAGAGTAAAGTTACGCTTGGATACTGACAGCGAGGTGCAAGAGTGAAAGAATACGAAATTGTTTATGTGTTGCGTCCCGATCTCTCCGATGAAGAGCGTGCCAAGAAAGTGGAGCATATTCACGGCCTCATCACCAATAACGGGGGGCAGGTGGACAAGGTAGATGATTGGGGAAAGAGAGTGCTTGCCTACGAGATCCAACACCATACGGAAGGGCATTATGGGCTTACTCTGTTTCAGATGCCTCCGCAGGCGGTCAACCCAATGTGCGAGCGGTTGAATATTGATGAGGAGATCCTCCGCTATCAGATTGTCGCTACCAAGAAAGTAGGGAGATAGAAGGATGTCGGCAAGTCTCAACAAGGTAATCATGATCGGTAATCTTACAGCAGATCCTGAATTGCAGTATACTTCCGGCGGTACCGCGCGTACGAAGTTCAGTATCGCGATCAATCGGCAGTACAAAGATAAATCAGGCCAGTTGCAGGAAGATGTGACATTCGTTCCGATCGTTGCCTGGGGGTCGCAGGCGGAGAACTGTGCCAATTACCTGAGCAAGGGACGATCGGTCGCCATAGAGGGGAGATTGCGTATCAGCACCTTTGAGACTCAAGACGGCGAAAAGAAGAAGATGGTCGAGGTAGTCGCGCAGAACGTCCAGTTTCTCGGAGGCCCTCGAGCATCGGACAGTGCTGGCACCATTCCTGCCAAAGATGAGCAATCTGCTAAGAAAGAAGATGAGGAGGTTCCTTTCTAAGTCATGTTTTACAAACGAAAGCAAGTATGCCGAGTCTGTGAGCGAGAGATCGTTCTCGACTACAAGAAACCAGAAGAGCTAAAGCAGTACATGAACCGCTTGGGAAAGATCCTCCCTAAGCGTGCAACCCGTCTATGCACAAAGCATCAGCGTCAGGTGGCACTTCAGATCAATCGTGCACGCAAGTTAGCGTTGCTGCCTTATGTCGGTGAGGCGAAGATGATCACGGATGCGCGTCCACGAAAAAGGAGATAGTCGCGGCCGACAAGATCGCCAAGTGGTTTCTGAAGTAAACATTCTCCAATGACAGAGCCTCCCACGCAAAAGCGGGGGGCTTTTCTTGGCTCCCATATTAGAGTAGATATTATGTCCTTGCTTCTTAAAGGAGACAATTGACGATTCCTTGTCGTTTGGAGTGGGTATAGACTCAACAGAACTGCTACATCTGGTAAAGACGTTAGGCATTCTCTTGCCGAGGCGCAGAGGCGCTAAGAACGGCATGAATGGGCAGGAGAAAGAGATATTGGTTCCTCCCCTTTTGGTGGGGTTAAACCGACCAGCCATGCTGCCGCATAGATAAGCTCGGAACAGCACAACATCGCGAAAAGCATCCTCGCGCAGAGACCTGTCTGCGTCCGAAGGACAGGCAGGCACAGAGGCACAGAGATCAACGGAAAGACAGATGAATCATGGGTTCTAGACTG
>CAYQFN010000225.1:0-2446 GCA_964416685.1 uncultured Thermotogae bacterium
AGTGCAATTTGATAATTTGGACATCGCTTACCTGCAGGACTGGGCCAAGAATATAGGTGTAGAAGACTTGCTAGAAGAAATCGAGGCGGCAGCAGAGACGATAGGGGATGGTGCGTAGAAAGGATTAGAAAGAGTCTCCTCGTGACAACCCGCGTAACGCCAGATGGAGGATTTAGTATTTCACGTCAAGCTTCCTCGCCGCGCGTAGCTTGGCGCTGCGGGCACGCGAGTTCTTCGCAATCTCGTCAGGAGAGGGCGTAATCGGCTTCTTAGTGAGCACCTCCATCTCCACCTTCTTATCGCACATGCACACAGGTAGATCTGGCGGACAGATACAAGAGAGCGCCTTGTAGCGGAAGAAGCCCTTCACGATGCGGTCCTCCAAGGAGTGGAAACTGATCACCGCCATCACCCCTCCGGCGGCAAGGATCGAGAATCCGGCTTCCAGCCCTTTCTCCAGATTGTCGAGCTCATCGTTGACCGCGATTCTAAGTGCCTGAAATGTCCGCGTCGCTGGATGAATGCGCGGGGGATGGAACTTGCGAGGAATTGCGTCGTAGACAATACGTGCCAGCTTATCCGTCGTCTCGATTTTCCCCTTCACGCGTGCTGCCACGATCGCGCTGGCAACACGACGTGCGAATCGCTCCTCACCGTAGCGGGAGATGATGTCTGAAAGCTCCTCTGCCGACGCAGCGTTGACGAGATCGGCGGCGCTTACTCCTCGCGTACGATCCATGCGCATGTCGAGCGGTCCGCTCGCGCGAAAGCTGAACCCGCGCTCCGGCCGATCGAGCTGCAGCGATGACAGACCGAGGTCGAGGAGGAATCCATCTATCCGGTCTATACCGAGCGTACTCAGGATGTCCACACAATTGCGGTAGTTACCGTGCACAAGGCGGACGCGATCGCCGTAGGTGGAAAGCCGCTTCTTGGCGATCATCAGCGCCTCCTCATCGCGGTCGATCCCGATCACTGCAATTGTCGGGTAGGCTGCAAGGAGCGCCTCGCTGTGCCCGCCCATGCCGATAGTTCCATCGACGATCACCGCGCCTGGATGCGGAGACAGCAACTTCACTGCCTCACGCATGAGCACCGGCTGGTGAATAGCTCGATAGTCTGTTTCTTCTATGCTCATAATCTCTCCAGTGCGGAGACAAAGCGAGAGAACCCCTCTGTCGCCCGCGCGTGCATGGCAAGGTACGCTTCGTGCACTATCCCGGCTGACGGAGATGACTTCAGGACTCCCATCACCTGCTCCGAAGATGGAAAACGGACGCAAGGGATCTCAAAGCCACTCGCATCTCTTACCTCAGCGACAAAGGCATCGATCTTTGGGTCTTCGCTGATCGCAATCATCGGTGCTCCCGCGCGCAACGCAAACTCCAGCCCATGCAGGCGTGAGGAGATCACGAGGTCCGCATCTTCCAGTATGTGCATTGTATTGTCGATCGTATCAGCGCGCACGATGCGGCAGGGAATATTGAGCCGATCAGCGATCCTCTTGCTGAGGGTTAGATCCTGCGCGGGGAAGAATGGAAGGAGGGTAACGGAGACCTTGGTTCTGCGGGAGACCTCATCGAGCATGTCCACCATCCTCTCCACCATTTCGGCCTTGTCAGTTCTTTGTCGTTTCGAGTGGGCAGTGATTTCCGATTTCGGTTTGCGCGGGACGTATACCAAAGGGAATTCACCGCGAAGAGCACGAAGGCCACGAAGAATGGAACTCGATGAGCTATCAAATGCCCTAATTGGCTGTGCAATGTGACCAAGCTCAGGAGCAGGATCAAGCAGTTCGTCCTCTGACCCCTTCGTGCCCTTCGTGTCCTTCGTGGTGAGACAGTTCTTTGTCTCTGGGAGCATCTTGAAGCTTGACCCTTTCTCTTGAGTTACCCACCTGGAATGACAAAGAAGCCCCTCGTTCTTCGTTCCTTTCAGGCAGAGGACTATGTTACGCGCCGCCGAGGATCGCGTCGGTGGTTCTTCAACCGGGGGAAGAAGGAAGAACAGATCAGCATCGAGGACGGCATTCAATCCCAAGCTTCGCAGGAAACGCACGCTTTCTTGATCGCGGCAGCCAATATACGATGCGCGCTTCAGTACAATGCGCGTCATCTGCTGTGCAAAACCCCCGTTTATCGGGCCGATTCCTTGGCCAATGAGGAACACAGGACGCCTTGCCAAACGCGCAAGAGCGATCAGCCCGAGGTAGTAGAGGAGCGAGCGGTTGCTCGTCCTGTTCTGCAGCAGGCCCCCACCGCCGAACACGAGGGCGCGGCTGCGACGAAGTGCAGCGTAAATGCGGAACAATGCCCTGCAATCGACCTCATCCTGCACTTGTGGCCGTGCAGAGAGCCAGATGGCGTCGATTCCACGTTCAGTGAGTCTCTGTCGCAACGCAACTCGGATTGCCTCATCCCCGAGGTTTCCGTATCCGTAGTAGCCA
>CAYQFN010000226.1:0-2418 GCA_964416685.1 uncultured Thermotogae bacterium
GTTCGCATATCTGCTGCCGCTGGAACTGGCCCGTAGAGGACGGGTGCACCCGCACGGATGGCCTGCGTCAAGACGATCCCAGACAGCTCCTCAGCGTGTACCTGTACCAACAGCCCTGCTAGGGTGGCTGGAGCCGTCGACCCCGTGACCGGAGCAGAAGAGAGGGCTACCGGGAGGCCACTTTTAACCACGGTTAATAACACCGCAGCCGATTCGAGATCCAGTTTCAGTGGACTGATCATCCATGAGGTGACAAACGAGATGATCGGCCTATCCCGTAGCGCCTCCTCCCCGCCAGCGATCATTCCTGCAAGCTCGATCACCTCTTGCGCCGTCTCGGGAGAGCTGGCAGAGGCCATTACGTGTTTGTTCGTGTTTGCTAAACACGTGTAGAACTTATTAATATCGAGTATCTCTGATGGCACATCCCTGGCCACCACCGGACGCAGGAGAAAGTGGATATTCTCCAGGTTCTCCACCAACCAAGCGATATCTCCCAGATCGGCCAGTGTTGGATCTCGCACCTCACGACTATCCAGATCTAGGATATTGACTGCAGCCCCACCGGTACCGAGATGGACTCGACGCTCCCCAAGATCGAGAGGTGGAACCTCCCCACGGCCGTGCAGGACTACCCGATTGGGCACCTTCTCCAACGCCTCCGCTACAACCTCAGGAGGAATCGTTACGCGCCCATCTTTTTTCACCTTACAACCCACATCGGATAAGATCGCAAGAAACGGTTCGCTTCCCACTTGAACGCCAGTGTGTGAAAGCACGGTCAACGCTGCTTGATGAATCCGTGAGAGGTCCTGTTTTGAGAGAACCTGATACGTACCACCATTGAAATGCAACATGTGCTGTTTGGCTCCTTTTCTTGAAGGAAAACTTTCCGATAGTGCCGTCACGTAATACTTCCTTCTGGAATTCTACAACAGTTTCCGGGACTCTGCAACAGGGAGAACAGCTCGATTCGGCGCGAATGATTCTGCTCACTTGGCAAAGGTTTGGCGAATAAGCGGTTCTTCCTGAGCAATCTGCTGTTCACAATGGAGTAAAGAGCGGCCAAGTCATAGGTCATAGATCGTAATAAAGCGAGAATTCGTAAGGGTGGGGTCGCCTGCGAAGCTGGCTCTCTTCTTTCCTCTTTAGCTTGATCCAGCGAGCGATCTGATCTTCCTCGAACACCCCACCCGCGGTCAGATAGTCGTGATCTTCCTCCAAGGCGCAGAGGGCTTCACCAAGATTGGTGGGTGCTTGTGCGATCTTTTCCATCTCTTCGGCAGACAGGTGATAAAGGTCCTGGCTGTAGGGCCCGAAACCAAGGTCCTTCGCGTTCAAGTTGCGCTTGATCCCATCGATACCGGCCATCAACATCGCAGCATAGGCGAAATACGGGTTGCACGTTGCATCGACCGTTCGCAGCTCAATCCGTCGCTCTTCGGGTGTGGCATACCCAGGGATACGGATCGCCGCGGAACGATTCCCCTCTCCGAATGCCAACGAGACCGGCGCCTCATACCCAGGGACAAGGCGGCAGTAAGAGTTCGTCGAAGGGTTGGTCAACCCACATAGGCTGCGTCCGTGAGATAGGATCCCGCCAACATAGCACAGCCCAAGCTCGGAGAGTCCGCCCTTATCCTCGAACAGACTCTTCCCACCGCTTGCCAAATACTGGTGAACGTGCATTCCATTGCCATTCTCGCCGTAGATCGGCTTCGGCATAAAGGTAGCGCTCAGTCCAGCCTCTGCTGAAACATTACGCACGATGCTCTTGACGATAAGAGTGGTATCGGCCATCTTCAAAGCTCTGTCGAACCCCAGTTCGATCTCCAGTTGGCCTAAGGGACCAACCTCATGGTGATGGTATTTAACAGGAATTCCTCTCATTTCCAATCGCCGACAGATCTCATTACGCAACGCAAATAAGTGATCTTCCGGTGGTGAAATGTGGTAAAAAGAGTGCTCTGTATGGTCGTTTAAAGGGGTGAGCGTATAGTAGGATTCAGCGTTTCCATTACTATATTCAGCCTGAGAGAAGACATAGAATTCAAATTCCGGGCTCATCATCGCACTCTCGGCGATACCCTCGGAAACTAGGTAGCCTTGAGCTCGTTTGATGACCCCGCGCGGGTCCCCACGGAAGGGTCCCTTTCCACCCGCTAGATAAATGTCGCTAATGATGGAGAGGACCTTTTCGTCACTGTAGTAATCGATGGTGGCCGTATCGAGGTCCGGGAGCAGCACCATATCGCTCCCCTCTATGCTTGCGTAGCCGAAGTTTGAGCCGTCAAAAGCAACACCGTTTTCAACCAGGTGAGGGGTGAAGCGAGCGGCTGGCACCGTAATATGCCGCCACCGTCCGACCAGGTCAACGACCTTGAAATCGATGAATTCTATCCCCTCTTTAGCAACTAA
>CAYQFN010000227.1:0-2403 GCA_964416685.1 uncultured Thermotogae bacterium
TGATGTCATTCAACGAGGCGTTTTGCTCTGAAAAGAACTCACGGACTAACTCAATAGCCTCAGCCAAATCGACTAGCAGCTCTTCTTCAGGTTTGGCGGGTTCGTGTTCCCCTTCGGCTCCCGCATGTCCTCCATCGGCTGTGCCTGCATATGTAGCCAAAGCCTTGCGCAAGTTCTTGAGGATTCCGCAGTAATCAACGATGAGACCATTATTCTTCCCTTCGTTAACGCGGTTCGCTCGCGCAATGGCCTGCATGAGGGTATGAGCCTTTAGCGGCTTATCAAGGTACAAAGTTGACAAACTTGGAACATCAAATCCCGTCAACCACATTGCACAGACAATGGCGATCCGGAACGGATGTTCCTGTTCTCTGAATGCGTCATCGAGAGCCATCCGTTGCATATTGCGAAACTGTGGCTTTTCACGCATCGCCAGAGGAAGGTCCATGCCCTCTTTGATGAGCTTCCGATGTGGCTTTATATCCAGACCCCACTTCCGGAATTTCTCAACCTCGCCCTGTTCTTCACTGATCACCACAGCCATACGAGTCTCACGCATCCACTGAATCTGTCGACGTAGGTAGATCTCTTCCTGTTCATCTGTCACGGCGTCAAGGCGACCTTGTACTTCATTGATTTGCTCGTGCCAGTAGAAGTCGATCAGTTTGTGCATTCGCACAGCGGTCACCTTATCGATACAGACCAGCATTGCCTTCCCGGTCTCCCACGCATTGGAGTAATGCGCCACGAAATCGCGAGCGATTTGGTCCAGGCGTTTCCCCGCGGTGATGATGTGGTAATTGCGCTTTAGCTCTCGCTCTAGCCGCTGTTCTACATCAACATTGTCTGTCTCGATTTCTTCGAGCTTAGCAGCGATTCGTTCGTTCAGATCCCCTATAGACACGCCCAGCTTATCGCCCCGCGCGTCGTAATAAAGCGGCACCGTGGCCTTGTCTTCGACTGCCCGCTGAAAATCGTAGGTCGAGACGTATTCTCCGAACACTCGCTGCGTGATCTCATCGTCTTTGAACAACGGCGTGCCCGTGAAACCGATGTAGTTAGCGTTTGGTAAGGCGTTTCGCATGTTCAGGGCCAGCAGGCCGTACTGGGTCCTGTGTGCTTCGTCGGTGATAACAATGATGTCATCCCGCTTGGTATACGGCTTGTCTTGGCCGACATCTTGATTAAACTTCTGGATCAGTGAGAAAATGTGCGACTTATGCTGAGCCAGCAATTGACGAAGATGTTCTCCGCTGGATGCCCGACATGGATCGCGATCGTTATCTACTACTCCGCAACCTGCGAAGGTCTTATAGATTTGCGTATCAAGATCTTCCCGATCTGTTAGAACTAGAAACGTGAAATTTCCTCCAAGTTTGCGGTGAACCTTACGGGTGAAAAACACCATCGAGTAGCTCTTGCCCGCACCCTGGGTGTGCCAGAAGACGCCTAGCTTCCCATGGCGTTCCTTGCGTTTTCGTACTGCGTGAATCGAGCGGTTGACCCCGAGAAACTGGTGATTACGTGCGAGTATTTTTCTTGCTTCGCCGGACGATTCGTCAAACACGATGAAGTTTTCAAGGATGTCTATGAAATTCCGCTTCGAACAAACGCCCTTGAGCAATGTCTCCATACTCACTACGCCCGGCTCGTCTTCTGCTAATCGCTTCCACTCGTGAAAATGCTCCCACTTGCTGGTAATCGAACCGATTTTTGCTTTGTCGCCATTGCCGAGCATGACAATGGCATTATGATGAAAAAGATGGGGAATGGTGTCTTTGTAGTCGGCTAGATTCTTGTCGTAGGCGGTGCGCAGGCTCTTGTGGATGTTCTTGCACTCGATAAACAGCAGCGGCAACCCATTGACGAAGCCTATGATATCCGCCCGGCGGCGATACAAGTCACCGTGTATCCACAACTCTCGTACGGCTAGAAAGTGATTGTTCTCAGGGTTGGAGAAATCGAGCACTCGCAATCTCTGGCGCACTCGCTTGCCTTCATCGGTACGGAACGTGACTTGTACGCCATCCCTGATTAATTCATACTTTTCGCGGTTGGTGGCTAACATTGTCTGTGCCGTCATCACTGCGGTCATCTGCCGCACGGCGTCCTCGTAAGCAACATCCGGCAAATCCGGATTCAACTCAACTAACTTATTCCGCAAATATCGGGTGAGGATCACTTCGTGGTCTGATTTTCGCCCAAGCAGGCTATCCGGCCCGAAATCTTCGTTGTTATATGCATACACTGAGTCCCAGCCCAGTTCTTTTTCGAGGTACTCAGCCGTGGTCTGCTGAACCAGAGTATCTTCGGTATATGCGTTGTATGTCATAAACTTGTCCCACCCAATATATTTGGGATATCTGGCAACATGGCCCGTTTGGCCCCTTTATGGCCCCTTTG
>CAYQFN010000228.1:0-2354 GCA_964416685.1 uncultured Thermotogae bacterium
AAGACTGGATCACAGGAAGGAAAGGAGAAGCACGTACCGGTCATCGAGCTTGTAAGCTGCGCGGAATGCGGCACAAACGCGGTGAAGATCACGGTAGGAAAAGAAGTGGCGCACCCCAACACGATCGAACACCATATCAAGTGGATCGCCCTGTTTGGAGTGAAGAACAGCGTCGCCGTTCACATCGCCACGTTCGACCTCGGCCCGACTTACGGAATCCCCGAGGTAACGGCGCACGTGAACACGGAGGGGCTCTCAGAGCTGATCGCCGTCGAGTACTGCAACGTTCACGGGCTATGGGAAGGTTCACTCAAGCTGTAAAGGAGGATAGAATGGCCGAAGAAGGCAAGACCTACGTTTGCGACATCTGCGGGCAGGAAGTCAAAGTGACAAAGTCTGGGGCAGGGACGCTCGTCTGCTGCAACCAACCGATGCACGTCAAGGGGTAGGGATCCGATCGATTCATTCTTGGATGTAACTCCTGGCATTAAGGCGTCCTGCGTGGAAAACAGGACGCTTAGTTTTCAGAAGGTTAGAGGGATTTTGGAATTGTATCTGTAGCAGAACACTCGAGAGTAGAAAAGGCCGCTCTTTAGGTGTATGATCGTGGTGCATTGGAGGTGCACCATGAAGAGGCTTTCAATCTCAGTCGATCCTGAGCTCCTAGAGGAGAGCGTGCGATTGGCAGGGGTGAAGACCAAGCGAGAGGCTATCGAGGTGGCACTGCGGGAGTTTGTGCGCACCCGCCATCTGCAGGAGCTCGCTCAGTTGGCTGGATCTGGACTTGTGGATATGTCGCCTGGCGACCTTGGAAAGTGGCGCGATTCCGATAGGAAGGCAGACTGATGAACCAAGAGTTGGCACTGCTCGATACATCGATCTGGATTCACTATCTTCGATCCGATGGTCAACAGAAGCTAAAGACAGCGGTGAAAAGGGCACTTATCGAGGGCCGCGTGTTATCATGCTCGGTGGTAAAGACGGAGATCCTTGTTGGTTCCAGGGATGAGAAAAGCTTTGCTAAGCTATCGGAGCACCTTGAAGCCGTACCTGATATTCCAATCGATGGAACTGTTTGGGAAGGGGCAGCGCGTTTGGGATACACGCTGCGAAAGAAGGGGATAACCATCCCTCTCCCTGATCTGCTGATCGCTGAGGCTGCCATGCAAAGAGAAGCTGTGCTGTGGCATGTAGACAATCACTTTGAGGAGCTTTGCACCATTGTTCCGCTTCGCACGAGGAGCTTCTTGCCGTTGAGTAGTGGCTAGAACTACTCGCGAGGTGTGATTGCATGTTAGCACATACTCCTCACAGGACTGAGTACAAATGTCGAACCTGATCTTGCTCGGATTCTTGGCAAGCCTCGCCGCGGGACTGGCGACCGGTGTGGGTGCTCTACCGGTTCTATTCGTCAAGCACCCGTCGAAGCGCTACCTCGATCTGATGCTCGGGTTCGCCGCCGGGGTGATGCTCGCCGCCAGCGTCTTCGGTCTGCTCATTCCCGCGATCGATGAGGGCGGAGTGTGGGTGACCGTGGGAGGGATGCTCCTCGGGGCACTGGTCCTTCATCTGATTGATCGCCTCGTACCGCACGAGCACTTCATCCGCGGCCATGAGGGTCCAAGTTCACGACTGCGCAAGATCTGGCTCTTCATCCTCGCCATTACGATCCACAACTTTCCAGAGGGACTAGCCGTGGGGGTCGGATTCGGCGGCGGGGCACTCGGCCCGGCGATCGCTCTTGCAATCGGGATCGGTCTGCAGAACATGCCCGAAGGGCTCGCGGTAGCGCTCCCGCTGGTGGGTGAGGGCTACTCGCGTGGCCGCGCCCTCCTCTACGCCACCCTAACCGGGCTAGTTGAGCCTATCGGCGGGCTGATCGGCGTCGCACTCGTGTTGATCGCAAGGCCGATACTGCCGTGGGGACTGTCATTCGCCGCCGGAGCGATGCTGTTCGTGATCTCCGATGAAATCATCCCAGAGAGCCACAGAAATGGCCACGAGCGCCTAGCCACCTTCGGGGTGATGATCGGGTTCGCCGTGATGATGCTCCTCGACGTACTCCTCAGTTGAGATCGCTGCACCACTTCATCTATCACACACGAGATAGCGGTTTAGTCCGCTGCCACCCGAACGAGCTCCTCCACTTTCTCACAGATGCGTTTACCCACGGAGGCAAGCGTTGGCCGGGCGATGCGTATCGGAGGACATTCCACAATAGACTCTGCGAATCAATGAAATCGCACCAAGACGAAGGGCTTGCCGGACTCTCGGGCGGATCACGCTGTTCGCGCAGATGTGCGATTATTCTGACGATTGATCGGTCTTCAACAGGCGCGTGAGCCAGGGAAGAC
>CAYQFN010000229.1:0-2308 GCA_964416685.1 uncultured Thermotogae bacterium
AGCGGTTGACAATCGCTCGCGTGTCCTGTAGACTGAGAGCATCATGTGTATAGATACCATTCTCAGGGGGTATGTTTGGGGGCGTTAACTCCGCACTGCTCACCGTCTGCAACAACTGCCTATTAGTCCCTCCTTTTGAACCTTGGTGGCGTCGCTAACACGCTTCTTGTCCGAATAGCTAAATCACGCCAACAATCTTCAAAGGAGACTTCATAATGCAGAGAATCTTTAACCTAAATCAGCAGGACTTGCCAACTCGTTGGTACAACATTCAGGCCGATCTCGATCGCCCGCTCGATCCACCGCTCGATCCGCGCACACAGGAACCGCTTTCCCCGGAGGCGCTGACCGCGCTCTTTGCCAAGACGTGCGTGGAGCAAGAGGTATCGACCGATCGATTCATCGATATCCCCCCGGACGTGCAGGAGACCTACCGGCTGTGGAGGCCAACGCCTCTCTACCGAGCGACTAACCTGGAGCGCGTGCTAGATACTCCAGCACACATCTACTACAAGTACGAGGGCGCCAGCCCGACCGGTTCGCACAAGACAAACACCGCTGTTCCTCAAGCCTACTACAACAAGATTGAGGGGACGATGCGCCTCACTACCGAGACCGGGGCTGGGCAGTGGGGAAGTGCGCTTTCGTTTGCTTGCCAGGCACTGGGTATCGATCTGACGGTGTTCATGGTCAAGATCTCCTACCAACAGAAGCCATATCGCAAGGCGATGATCGAGCTCTACGGGGGAGAGGTCCTCGCTTCTCCGTCCGAGCGAACAAACACTGGACGCAAGATCCTCAAGCAGGATCCTCATTCGCCAGGATCGTTGGGGATAGCTATCTCTGAGGCGATTGAGGATGCGATGACCAGCGGTGCTAAGTACTCACTTGGAAGCGTGCTCAACCACGTGCTGCTCCATCAGACGGTCATCGGACAGGAGTCACTGTTGCAGATGGAGATTGCGGGAGAGTACCCCGATGCCGTGGTCGGATGTGTCGGTGGGGGATCAAACTTCGGCGGGCTGATGCTGCCTATTCTCTACGACTCAAAGAAACGTGCGCGAAAGGTAAGATTCATCGCCACTGAACCGACGGCCTGCCCAACGATCACCAAGGGCGACGTGCGCTACGATTTCGCTGACGAGGCGGAGATGACGCCGCTCTTGCGGATGTACACGTTGGGACACAAGTTTGTTCCGCCTCCAATCCACGCCGGCGGACTGCGCTACCACGGGATGGCACCGATCATCACGCGCTTGGTCACAGATGGAGTGATCGAGCCTAAGGCGTACGATCAGGTTGATGTGTTCAGCGATGCGGTCATGTTTGCTCGCACGGAGGGGATCATTCCCGCCCCCGAAACCGCGCATGCTGTACACGCGGCGATGGAGCTTGCCCGCGAATGCGCGCGCAAGGACGAGAAGCAGGTGATCCTGATTGGGTTCTCCGGCCACGGGCACTTCGATATGTCCGCTTACGGCGCCTATCTGGCAGGACAACTCGTGCGCACGACCTAGACATGTAGAACCGTTCTTCCTGTATGTAGCACACTTGCTAGGGGCGACAGAGCGTCGCCCCTACGCATTGCGTTCAAGGGCTGGTGCACGTCGCACACCATCCTCATCTGCATTGGCCAACGCCAGTAGAGTTGACATTCCCCGTTTATTGTGATAGCGTCACGATTAGGGATCGATTATGAGGGGGAAAACAATGCGTAAACAGATCCTGTTTGCTGTGGGTGCAGTGGTTGTCGTCATCGGAATAGTCATTGGTTGGTATCTCGTCTCGCAGAGGCATGTCGGCCGATTGTTGGCACAGGGAAAGCGAACGAATATCCTGGTGTTGGGCCTGGATAAGGTAGGAAGTACGAGCCGCAGCGATACGATGATGCTCCTCAGTCTGGCACCAGATGAGGATGTTGTCCTGATTTCGCTCCCACGCGACCTGCGAGTGGAACTTGAGGACGGTGATCTGCACAAGCTGAATGCCGCCTATGCGAAGGGTGGAGCAACTCAGGCCAGGAAGGCGGTTGCAAGTCTGCTGGGAATCGACGTACCATTCTACATCGCGCTCGACTACACCGCCTTTGAGCATCTGATTGATCAACTGGGTGGCGTAACAATCACCGTTGATGAGGCAATGAAATACGACGATGACCGAGCTGACCCGCCACTGCACATCGATATTGCGCCTGGAACGCAGATGTTTGATGGCAAGGGAGCATTAGACTACGTCCGTTACCGTGGGGATACGGGCGATCTGGGGAGGATAGACAGACAGCAGAAGCTGCTTGCCGCGATCTTGGCAG
>CAYQFN010000230.1:0-2306 GCA_964416685.1 uncultured Thermotogae bacterium
TTTGGGACCGATTCTGCAGTTGTCAAGTATGGCTGGGTCGTGTTACAGGACGACAAGAACTTCTGGCCGCCCTATGACCTTGCTCCCATCGTCCGAGCAGAGACACTCAAAGCCAATCCAGGCCTTGAGGATGTGCTTAATGAGCTCATCGCTGCTTTCCCGGAGGATCCGGCAGCGGCACGGGCTGAGATGACCGCGCTGAATGCCAAGGTGGATATCGATGGGATGGAGCCGGAGGAAGTTGCTAACGAGTGGCTCCAGGCGAAAGGGCTAATCGACTAGTCGATAACAGACGCACAATTAGGGCCGACAGCATCGTCGGCCCTTTTTCTACCCTGTTGCAAGGAGAAGGTGATGGTAGAGGGAGGCATTGAATTCACCTTGCCTACCAAGGTGACGTTCGGTTCTGGGAGCCTTACCGCCCTGGCCGAAGAGGTGGCACGTTCTGGTTTCAAGCGGGTTGCTTTGATAACAGCTAAGGACCTTATTCAACTCAACTTGGCCGAGAAGGCGATCAAGATGGCAGAACGAGGCGGAGCAAGGACCCTCATATACAGTGCGGTTGAGAGCAACCCTACCGCGCAGTTGGTAGCAGAGGGGGTTAAAGCGCTCGAACCGTTCATTCCGGACTGCCTTGTTGGCTTCGGCGGGGGAAGTGCTATCGATCTGGCAAAGGGGATCGGAATCTGTCTTAGTCACCATACGCAGGATATCAAAGCACTTCAACATAAGCGTAACATAAGAGCACGCTCAACCCCGGTTATATGTATCCCCACCACATCCGGTACGGGAAGCGAAGTCAACTACTGGGCTGTCATCTCAGATCCACGGACCAAAGAGAAGCTCTCCATAGGAGATCCGAGGATGGCCCCGCATATGGCGATCGTCGATCCCGAGCTGACCCTCACTCTACCGCGGAAGATGACTCTGTGGACCGGGCTCGATGCTTTCACCCATGCACTTGAGGCCTACCTATCAACGCTATCTAACCGTCTGTCTGACATGTTGGCGTTGGAGGGCATCAAGCTCGTGCTTGAAAGCCTGGACTGTGCGGTTAACCATGGTGATAACCTTGTGGCGCGGGAACACATGGCCCTAGCCAGTCTACTCGCCGGGACGGCGATGCAACACGCAGGTCTGGGGCTAATTCATGCCATGTCGCACCAGGTAAGCGGGTTCTACGACGCGCCGCATGGCCTCACTAACGCTAAACTACTCGCACCCGTCTTTGCGTTCAACCTTCCTGAAATACCGCGAGAAAAACGTACAACCCTCGATTCCCTGAGTGGGAAACCGTTTCAAGAGACCCTCACGGAGATCGATCAGAGGTACGGCATTGCTGATGAAGTGATCACCATTCGCAAAAGCGACCTTGAGGTCATGTCAAAGAGGGCGTGCGAGAACATCAACGCCAAGACCAATCCACGTAGAGCTGGCACGGAAGAGATACAAGCACTCTACCATCAGGCCTTCATCGTAAAATAACCATATGTCATGAGGTGACAAAATGTGCAAGAAAGGATTGATCGGAGATAAATACAATATTTTGAGCCAGGAAGAAATCGAGAAGATCCATAAGTCCTCTTTATGGGTGTTAGAGGAAGTAGGCGTGAGGGTAGACGACGACCATTTTCTCACGCTTTTTGAACAGACCGGTGCTAATGTCGACAAGAATGAGCGGGTGGTCAAGCTGCCTCCCAACATGGTAGAAGAGTTCGTAGCGATGGCGCCAGGCGAGGTCCTGCTGGCGGGGAGGGATCCGGAAAACGACCTGCTTCTCGGGGGGCGGCGTGTTTATCTGGGAACCGGCGGAGCAGCAATCCACATTCTGGACTTGGAGACCGGAAGGCTTCGTGACCCTGTTCTTCAAGATCAGTATCATTTAGCCTGGTTGACGGAAAATCTTGAGAATGTACATTTTTTCCAGTGTCCCATTGTCTGTACAGATATGCCCAAAGAGGTTGTTAGTATAAACAGTTTTTACGCGGCACTTGCCGGCACGAGAAAGAACGTCCAGGAGTCCGCCACATCCCCACAGGCTGCCAGAGATATCATCGAGATGGCGGCGATGATCGCTGGAGGTGAAGAGGCTCTCCGGGAGCGCCCGTTTATCTCCTTTGTCACTTCGTGGATGATCAGCCCGTTGAAGCTAGATATTGGAACCAGCAGGATCTTGGAAACGGTGGCAAGCCGTGGTATCCCTGTCGCTCTATCTTCTGCTCCGGTGACCGGTTCCACTGCACCGGCGACGCTGGCAGGACTCCTGACCCTGGTGCACGCTGAGGAGCTGTTCGGGATCGTTCTCA
>CAYQFN010000231.1:0-2294 GCA_964416685.1 uncultured Thermotogae bacterium
TCAAAGTCATCAAGCGCATTGCTCTTGGTTGGCGAGGCTTCGAATGCTTCTTCCTGGAGATCCGCGGGCCTTTCTATGACTCACCTTGCCTCGAGTGTAACAAACTCGAATTGCTAAGCTTTTCCTACCGAGGAGAAGAAGACTTCTTCCATGTCCGCGGCAGCGTAGGTCTGTTCAAGCTCAGCGAGCGTCCCTACGGCGCACAGCCTTCCCTTGTACAGGATCCCTATCTCGTCGCACAGCTTCTCTGCAATGCGCATGATGTGCGTGGAGATGATGATCGTTCGCCCTTGCTCTCGGAATAGCTTGATCGACTCGACCACCGCCCGTGCCGCCATCACATCCAAACCGAACGTAGGTTCATCGAGGATAAGCACAGGAGGATCATGGATGATGCTGCGGGCAAGCGATAGTTTCTGTTTTTCTCCGGTGGAAAATGTTCCTACTCGGCGATCGGCAAGTGGAGTTAGCTCTAGCATAGAGAAGATCTCATCAGTTCGCTGGGCGATCTCATCATCGCTCAGTCGGTTGATCCGCCCAAAGAAACGGATCGTTTCGCGCGCGGTGAAGCGATCGTAGAGACCCGTCTCCGCGGCGAGAAAACCGATCTGCTCTCGCACCTTGTCGGCTTCGGTCTTTGTGTCGTAGCCAGCCAACACTGCGCTTCCCTCTGTTGGTGTCAAAATGGTGGCCAGGATGCGCAGAGTCGTTGTCTTCCCCGCGCCATTTGGCCCGAGGAGGCCGAAGATCTCCCCCGCCTGGCAGGAGAATGACAGCCCATCGACGGCGCGCACTTCACCCTTGCGGGTACGGAAGATTTTCACCAGGTCATCCACCTTGACCATGACATCGGTTTCAAGCGAGGGGGTTAATTCATTCATAGATACTCCACCCCCATTATCTCTTGTAAAGCGTCCGGGACATGCACGCGCCCGTCGGCGGTCTGGTTGTTCTCCAGAATTGCGGCCATCAACCGCGGTGTAGCTACGCCCGATCCGTTTAGCGTGTGAACGTATTCTGGCTTCTCCCCCTCTCCAGGGCGGTATCGGGTGTTGCCGCGTCGAGCCTGGAAATCCTCGCAGTTACTGCACGAGGAGACCTCATAATAGCGTTGCTGCCCGGGGAGGTAGACCTCGATATCGACCGTCTTTGTTGCCTGCTGTGCCAGATCCTGCGTTGGCAGGAGAGCAACGCGATAGTGCATTCCCAGCGCCTGCAGCACCCCCTCGGCATCGTTGATCAGCCCTTCTAGCTCATCGTAGGATGACTCTGGCGTCGTAAACTTGAACAGCTCCACCTTGTTGAACTGATGCACCCTGATCAGACCGCGTTCATCCTCACCGTATGTCCCCGCCTCTCGCCGGAAGCAGGGTGTGTAGGCGACATACTTCTTCGGGAGATCATCAGGCGATAGGATCTCGCCCCGGTGGAGGTTCGCTAGCAGTGTCTCTGCGGTCGGGGTCAGGTAAAGGTCATCCTTCTCGCAATAGTAGTCCTCATCAGCGAACTTAGGAAGCTGTGACGAGACATAGAAGCTTTCAGGATTAGCTAGAAAAGGAGGGAAGATAGGTGTGTAGCCACGGCGGGAGTGGTAGAAGAACATATATTGGATCAGTGCCATTTCGAGCATTGCTCCCTTCCCGACGTACATCGGAAAGCGCGCCCCGGCGATCATCGCCCCGCGGGTGAAGTCGAGAAGCCCCTTCTCCTCAGCGATCGCTAGATGGTGTTTGACGGGAAAGTCTTGTTTTGGTGCCTCGCCATAGCTTCGCAGGATAACCTTCTCCTCCTTCTTGCCTACCGGGACCGACGCGTGAGGTACGTTTGGCAATAGCGAAAGGAGGTAGTTGATTTTCTTTGTAACCTCTGCTAGCTCAGAATCGAGGGTACCGATTTGGGCTGCCACAGCGGACATCGCGGCGATCTGCTTCCCGGCGTCCTTTCCTTCACGCTTCAGACGACCGACCTCCTGCGAGCCGCGATTGCGCTCAGCCTTCAGCTCCTCGACCTTGCCGATCAGCTCGCGGCGATGCGCGTCCAGCTTGAGGATCTCGCTGAGACTTAGCGAATCATCCCTCGTCTTGAGCCTTCGTTCTATCTCTTTGCCGTCTTCCCGTAGTTTGTGAATATCTAGCATCAGTTTCTTGCCTCCACTAAAGCATGATTCTAGTGGAAGAAACGATCTGGCACAATATAAACTGGTAGGCGTCTCTTAAAGACCTCAATAGAAGCAGCTTTTTTCACCGCCGAGTAGAGAGGAGGCGCGTGATTGTTTAGGACAGTGACTTCCGATG
>CAYQFN010000232.1:0-2278 GCA_964416685.1 uncultured Thermotogae bacterium
AGAATAATAATACAATAATTTAAAATATCATGTATTTTTATCACGTTTTTTAGTCATTTAAAATAATAAAATTTATATATCATTTAGAATATAATATAAAGTGAAGGTGAAAAACATGAAAGATGTTGAAGTAAAGGAATACGAAATTGTTGAGAAAAACAAAAATGGATACAAAATAAAAATAATATGTCCCGTTTGTGGTAATACGATAGTGTTTGAAACTCCCGTTTTACCAGAAGATAGCGACGACTTTATCTATGCTCATTGCGATAAATGTAACACCGATTTATACCTTTAAACCAAATTCATAATTTTTTTCTTCAATTTTATTTTACGAAGAGAAAAATTATAAATCTTTTATCATTTTTACGAATTCTTCTTTAGAAATCACTTTATCACTATCTACATAAACCCTTCTAATACCCTTCACAACCTTATTTATATCTACAAATCTTGATGTAATAAAAAACGTCTTACAATTACTACAGTAATGAATCATACCATAGTACAAATGTCTAATATGAAACTTTATCCTCTTTCCACAAAACGGACAATAATTAACTTTAACTGGCATACTATCTCCTCAAAAACATATAAAAAATAATTAAAAAAGTTATTTTTGTAGCTCCTCAATAGCTTTTATACATTGAATTTCAAAGTCAGATAACTCTCTCGCATTTAATGTAAAATCAATAAAGACTGGTTTATCAATAACGAAAGTCTTTGTACGAAACCTACCATTGTTTGTATATCTGTATCCTTTAATTTTGCTACCTCTAATAATTTTTAAATATCTCTTCACATGTGTGTTTCCAGTACGATATATTTCTTTAAAGTCCCCGTCTATTTCAAAGAAGGTTGTAGCTCTAGTACCTAACGCATGGTGTTCTTCTATAATAATATATACGTATTCCATCTAATCACCTACTCTACTTTTACATGATATTTAATATATCATTTATTATATAAATTTTATGACAACTCATAAATTTTTCTTAGTACTAAAAATATAAGAAAAATGTAAATATATTCACATGGTTTGTAAATTTTTATACGTATTACTTTCATATAAGTATTTTTATATCAAAGTTAAAACGATAGTTCAAAAATAAAATCAGCATGAAAGGGTTTCGTCACTTTTCGGCGGAGATTCCCGTCATCATATACATCATATATCCCGTCGTGGGGTTTAGAAAGCCGAGACACGACGGTCTACGGTTTTTCCTCCCCCACGACGGGTCAAGGTTAGCAAGGGGTTACCCCATGACCCCCAGAGGCTCGTGGGGGATACCCCTTCCCTCGGGGTGACCCCTACAATAATTGATAAATAAATTGATATTTAAATCTTACTTAAAAAATAAAATTTTGTTTGATATGATGTTTGTTTATGTACTATTTGTAATGCTCTAATATTGTATCAATAACTAGCTTATTGCTCTCATAAACATCTGGCATATTTGACTTAATACGTCTGAGCACTTTAACAGCTCTTGATACAACACCATCTGGATATATTTCTATACCTTCTATGATTTGTCTATATAAGTTGTCAATAGTGACTACAACATCTCTATTCCTATATGGTACGACTATGAACTTTAACTCGTTATTATAAAGAATTATTGAACATGTTTTCTTGTCTACAACAACTTCAAGTTTCTTATACATGCTATCACCTATACCTCACGCAATACTAATACTGTATATACTCTAATCTTATTTATGCCCCTCTCAAGTATTGTGTACTTTTCCCATTTATTGTTCTTTAAAGTTGTTTCTCCCTCTGTTACAATATCATAACCGCATGACTCGTATGTTCTAACTACCATATCATGCAAAGATTCAGCCAACTTTACTCCATCACTTGCTGAAGAAACAAATAATTTAAACTTGCGTACTCCTATTAACTCAAAACCCTTATGAGTTAATATATACTTTCTTATTGTTATTTCTGCTATCATATTCACCACCTTAACGGACTAATCTGGTATGTATGACAACGCTAATA
Organism: uncultured Thermotogae bacterium; assembly: GCA_964416685.1. Taxonomy (GTDB): domain Bacteria; phylum Bipolaricaulota; class Bipolaricaulia; order UBA7950; family UBA9294; genus M55B144. The sequence continues at coordinate 2,009 of CAYQFN010000232.1, forward strand.
TTTCCTTTCCTTAGAACTGTAGTCCTTAACCATAATGTTTCTACTTGATAATGTTGATAGAGAGGAGCTGGGAAATCGTTTTCTAATTCAAAACCCATAGCCAAATAAGACCTAACTAGAGTATTATGTATAGCATTAGCCTTATCTACAGCCTCTCTAGTATCCCATGCTTTTATATAAACATCTGGTAGTTCATATTCATTTGTTACGCCGTCTTTTGTTACTTTAATTTTCCTCTTTACAACATAATAATGAACCACAATATCACCT
>CAYQFN010000233.1:0-2265 GCA_964416685.1 uncultured Thermotogae bacterium
ATGCTCCTTTACAATGCCGAATATCCCGCACATACAACCTCCCTCTTTCTTGGCGACCACTTGACCAAGCGATTGTACAGCCTGCGCGGCGATCGGCAAGCGCGCCCTGCAATCAACTAGGCCCGTCAACAATTCTGACTCCGTGTTGACAGTAGCTTATGGATAGTGCTATACTAGAAACTGCCAATTCACTAGATCTAGAAACGGGCTTTCCCGCGGCCTGAGGCCGCGCGAAAGAGACAGTACGGAGTACCGCATGCCCACTAGATATGCGAACGGGGTCTGTTCCCGCTCGAAGAAAAGGTGGTCGGCGGTCAAGGAGGAAAACAGTGAAAAAAATCTGGCTACTTGGCCTCATCTTCACCCTCATCGTTGGCGTTATGGCCTTCGGTGCAGGAGTGAAGACGCTTTATTGGAATCTGAGCACGGAACCCCCGACGATCGATCCAAGCCTGGCGACAGATACAACGTCCGTACAGGTCGATCACGCTTTGTTCCTCGGATTGACTGATTTCGATGACGCCACAATGGCTGTCATCCCGCGGTTGGCAACCGATTGGGAAGCATCCGAAGATGGCCTTACTTGGACGTTCCATCTGCGCAAGGACGTCGTGTGGACCGACGGTACGCCGGTCACGGCGCACGATGTCGAGTTCGGTGTTAAGCGAACCCTCGATCCTGCAACCGGATCCGACTATGCTTACGTGCTAACGGCAATTATCGCTGGCGCTGAAGCTTACAACTCTGGCACAGGAACAGCAGATGAAGTTGGCGTGAAGGCAATCGATGACTATACTGTGCAGTTCACGCTCCTCTCGCCAGCCGGGTACTTCCCGTCCATCGCAGGCATGTGGATTTGCTACGCAGAGCCACAGAAGGTCATCGAGAAGTACGGTGAGAAGTGGACAGACCCGGAGAACATCGTCACCAATGGCCCGTACGAGCTTGGTGAGTGGGTGCACGAGGACCACATGATCCTCTACAAGAGCGCCACCTACTTCGATGTGGCAAACGTCAAGATCGATCAGATCTATTGCTACATGATCGAAGAGGCGTCCACCGCGATGACGATGTACGAGGCCGGCAATCTCGACAGCACCAGTCCTCCGCTTGAGGACATGGACCGCGTCAAGGCCGATCCCGTACTGAGTGCGGAGCTGACGATCGCTCCTTATCTGTGCACGTACTACTACGGGTTCAACAACGAGAAGCCGCCGTTCGATAACGTACTCGTGCGCAAGGCGTTCGCCTCGGCCATCGACCGGCAGTCGCTGATCGACTACGTCCTCAAGGGCGAGCAGAAGCCCGCGCAGACCTTCACCTGCCCAGGCATCTTCGGACACGTGGATGGTGTAGCCGAAGGGATCGGTATGCCGTACGATCCTGAAGCAGCTAAGCAGTATCTTGCTGACGCTGGTTACCCGAACGGCGAGGGCTTCCCAGAGGTGACGCTAATGTACAACACCTCGGAAGGGCACGCCAAGATCGCGCAGTTCATCGCCCAGAGCTTCATGGATACGCTGAACGTGAAAGTGAATATCGTCAACCAGGAATGGAAGGTCTACCTGAAGACGTGCGTCACCGACGCGCCGCAGATCTACCGCATGGGTTGGTGTGCAGACTATCCGGACGCCAACAACTGGCTGAACGAGGTGTTCAACTCGAAGTCCACTTCGAACTACGCCAACTTCAACGACCCTGAGTATGACGCGCTCGTAGAACAGGCCGCGAAGGAATCTGATCCGGCGAAGCGCCTCGAGCTGTACAAGCAGGCCGAGACTCTCCTCTGTGAGACGGATTGCGCAATCGCGCCGATCTACTTCTATACGATCGTCAATCTGACGAAACCGTACGTAGTTCGGACGTTTGCTCCGCTTGGCGGAGAGAAGTGGGAGAACTGGGACATCCTTCCGCACTAGCGGTTAAGGATCAATAGTGATGGTGGGGCGGAGCGTTTGCTCTGCCCCACTCTATAAGGGGGCGATATGTTTGAGTTTGTCGTGAAGCGTATCCTGTGGCTAATTCCGGTGATCTTCGTTGTCTCCATTATCACGTTTAGCTTGATGCACGCCGTCCCTGGTGGGCCGTTCGATCGCGAGAAGGCGCTTCCTCCACAGACGATTGCTAACTTGAACGCCAAGTATCACTTGGATGATCCCCTGTGGAAGCAGTATGTTGACTACATGTATGGGTTCATCCGCTTCGACCTAGGGCCGTCGATTTCCTACAAAACGCGCTCTGTTAACGATATCCTTGCTCAGCAAT
>CAYQFN010000234.1:0-2257 GCA_964416685.1 uncultured Thermotogae bacterium
GAGGCAGACAGGAGTGGGTAGTGACCTGTAGGTAGTAACCTCTAGTTCCAGTTCACGCGAAACTGATGCCAAGAATTCACCACGAAGAGCACTTCTGTCCTTCTATCCGGGTCTTAGCGTTTGACCCTTGTTCTTTAGCTACCCACTGGGAATGACAAAGAGCCCTACTTCTTCGGCGGGCTGAAGCGGATGACAACGATGTCACCGTCTTGTACCTCGTAGTCCTTCCCTTCGATCCGTTGCTTACCGGCCTTTGCCACTGCCGCTTCGCTCCCAAGCTCGATTAGGTCCTCGTAGCGGATCACTTCCATGCGGATGAAGCCATGCTCCATGTCGGAGTGGATCTTGCCCGCGGCGACAGGTGCCTTGTCTCCCCTGCGACAGGTCCACACGTGCACCTCTTTCTCGCCAGCGGTGAAGAAGTTGACCAGACCGAGCGTGCGATAGGCAGCGCGGATCACCCGCTGCATCGACGACTCCTCCAAGCCAAGCTCATGCAGAAACTCCTTTTGGTCTTCTGGATCGAGCTGACTGATCTCCGCCTCGTCCTGGCCGCAGACGCTGATCATCTCCGCCTGTTCGGAAGCGGCAATCTCAGCGAGGGCGCGCACGTGATCGTTTTCCTCATCTGCGACCGACTCGATGTTCGCTACGTACAGCACTGGCTTCAGTGAGACAAGGTTGCAGTCGTACACGCTTTTCAGCTCATGTTCGTTCAACCCCTGCTTGCGGGCAGGGATCCCGTCGTTCAGGCCGGAGAGGACCTTCTGGCAATCGACGATCTCGCGCGCCGCTTCCTTATCACCGGAGCGGGCGATCTTCGTCAGGCGATTGATCTTGTTCTGCAGCGTCTGGCTATCGGCGACCATCAGTTCGAGATCGATCATCTCCACGTCGCGTGCCGGGTCGATCGTCTCGTATTCGAATGGCACAGCCGGATCCTCGAAGCAGCGCACCACATGCACAACCGCATCGACATCCTTGATGTGGGCAAGGAGCTTGTTTCCACGACCGTCGCCCGCAGTGGAGCCCTCCTTCAGCCCGGGGATGTCCACCACCTCCAGAGTAGCGGGCACGATCTTGGGGGCGTTGTACATATCGACGAGCGGCTGGATCCGTGGATCGGGAACGCTGATCACGGCGCGGTTCATCTCCGAGCCATCGTAGCTTCCCGCTCCAGCAGCGGTTATCGCGTTGTAGATCGTCGTCTTTCCGCAGCTCGGTAGGCCGACAAGGCCACATGTAAGAGCCATCATTACCTCCTTCTGATCGCGTATGCCGCAGCTATTCTATACCACCTCTCTGCAAAAGAAAAAGGGGCACCTTTCCATCAATGAAGGATACTGATCCCTGCGCTGGCCGAAAGAGCAGCTCCCTTTCAGGAGCGTTGCCGATACAGCCGCTCATCGACTGCTTGCACCATCCTTTTCGGCTCGACACGCCCATCCAAGAAGCGTGAGATGCGCTCCGCCTCCACGCACGGATTGGCAAGTACGTCATTGTAGCGAACGTACAGCACATCGATGTTAGGCTGATCGGAGATCCACCTCTCCACCTGCTGCAGGTGCCTGCGCGATATTTCGGCGATCTTCTCATCGCTCACGGCATCGGGGTCCTCTCCGCGGCGGATGAGCATCCTGCGCTGCGAGGCGAGGATCTCGTCCATCTTGCGGTGCATGAAGATCACCTTGTAGTGGTAATGATCGGGCAGGTATTGCAGGAGCGCGGAGATCATCTTCACAGCCTTCCCCTCCGCCAGTGGAAGCCAAGCCTTATCGTGCTCGATCTCCTTCACTCGCTCGAATTCGTAGTATCCCTTTGGGTTATCTTCGTCGGCGTGGCGGATGTTATCAGTGAGGACGTCCATCCCGCCCGCTTGAAGCATCATCATCATCATCGACGTCCCCGAGCGCGGCAGGCCGGAGACAATGGTAATCGTCTTGTTTTTCATTGCTCCCTATTCTATCCCACATTGAGCCGCAGGGGGTAGCGATCGCAATGATAGCTTCATCGCTCTCTTGTCCAATTGCCAAAGCTTCTCTTCTAGGTCGAACTCGGCCCGCTGTGGTGCGCGAACGACAATCGTCTTCTGCGAGGATCCGTACTAACCTCCGCCCTCATCAGCGCGGTCGCATGGTGCACTCCAGATTTAGGAAGGATCCTATGCTGAGACAAGAATAGAATAAGCTCTTGCCGTTGTAGCCTGTGCGCTCTAATCCCAACGTCAGAGCCTGCCTGTCTTGGATCCAGGCACGGA
>CAYQFN010000235.1:0-2236 GCA_964416685.1 uncultured Thermotogae bacterium
TCTCTCTGCCCGGTACCTTGCCTGGAGCGTGAGGAGCCAATGAAGAGATGATAAAACCGCATACAGAGTGGAAGAGGCGATTCTTCACTGTTTGGACCGGCCAGCAGCTCTCGCTTGTCGGCAGCCGCGCGGCGCAGTTCGCGCTCGTCTGGTGGCTCACGACGACGACCGGGTCGGCGACCGTCTTAGCGACGGCGACCACGGTGGCGCTGATCCCGCAGATCCTGCTTGGCCCCATTTCCGGGGCGTACGTCGACCGGTGGAACAGACGGCTGGTAATGATGATCGCCGACAGCTTCATCGCCTTGGTCTCACTCTGGCTTGCCTACCTCTTCTTCACAAATACGATGCAGGTCTGGCACGTCTACATCGTGATGCTGGCCCGCTCGGTAGGTGACGGGTTTCACTGGCCGGCGATGGCCGCCTCGACCTCGCTGATGGTCCCCGAGAAACACCTGACCCGGGTAGCGGGCTTGAACCAGACGATGAACGGCCTGCTGACGATCGTGGGGCCGCCGCTGGGGGCGCTCCTTTTGACCTTACTCCCGTTGCACGGTGTGATGCTGGTCGACGTGGGAACCGCCCTCTTCGCCGTTCTTCCGCTCTTCTTTATCGCCATCCCCCAGCCGGTGCAATCGAATGAGAACCGGACGAAGAAACCGTCGATTTGGATCGATCTGCGTGAGGGCTTCCGCTACCTGCACGGTTGGCCCGGGGCGATGGCCTTGATCGTGGGAGCAATGATCTTCAAGGTGGCACTGACGCCGGCTTTTTCTCTCTTACCCCTTCTGGTGCGCAAGCACTTCGGCGGCGATGCAGCTCAGTTGAGCCTGCTGGAGTCGGTGATCGGGGTGGGGATCCTACTCGGCGGACTGGCTTTAAGCGCGTGGGGCGGGTTCAAGAAGAAGGTCTATACCCTGCTCATGGGGCTCGTCGGGGTAGGATTGGGGGTCGTCGCCCTTGGGCTCACTCCGGGACACCTCTTCCCATTGGCTCTCGCGGGAGTGTTCTTCATTGGGTTGATGATCCCGATGACCGACGGGCCGATCATGGCGATCTTCCAGAGCACGGTCGCCCCAGAGATGCAGGGACGGGTCTTCGCCCTCCTCGGAAGCCTCCTTTCGATCACCTCCCCCATCGGACTTGCGTTCGCCGGCCCGGTGAGCGATCGGTTCGGGATTCAGGTATGGTTCGTGATCGCAGGCATCCTATGCGTTGCAGTCGGCGTTGCCGGATTCTTCATCCCGGCGATCCTCCATATCGAGGAGAACCACAGCGCACAGGAAGCGGTCGAAACGGCTTCGCCCTCGGAAGTTGAAGCTGACTGACCCGTTACAGAAGAGCGGCTGTCACCGATAGAGAAGAGGGGGAGACGCGGAACGAGGAAAGCAAAAAGCCCATCGAGAAGAGTGCTGGTGGTCTCACCTCTTGACAAGCTCCATGGGGCGATAGACCCGAAGTCCTTCCACCTGGATGAAATCCGGATCGGCAGTAGCGAGATCGGAGATCCCTTCCGCCTCCATCACGGCCGCTGTCAGAGAGGCGTTGACCAAGAGTCCATCCCGGCGGCGATAAGGATGGCTGATCTTCAGGGAATCTGAGGTTAGTCCTACCACTTCGATACCCATCTCTAAGATGGCTTCGGTCTGGGTCTGATAATCAGCGAGTTGCTTCACCACATTTGGCCTCTTCCGAAGCTTCCTCGCTACGTTCCCCGATGTCACCAACCCCTTGGTCACAGCCTCGATCATCATCAGCCGATGCAGGACTTCCAAAAGGATATGCACTGCGGTGACGCCCCAAAGCTCCCCTCGTTCGCAACGCTCCAGAAAGATCGAGCACTCCTGCGAGAGGCCGGTGAAGTGATAGATAAAGATATTGGCGTCGATAAAGACTGTCTGCCCGGCGGGTAACTCCGGAAGTGGGAGTGCCTTCTCTTCAGGCGGCATGGAACTCCTCTTCCTCCAGGATAGCTTGGACAACCCGGGGCGATGCCCTCAATGTACCTTTGGTCCTTCTCACCACCCCGCCCTCCTTTCGCTTGAGATACTGACGTAGGGCATCCTCGATAAGCCAGGAGAGTTTCTTGCCCTCCTTGGCTGCCAGGACCTTCAGCTCGGTGATGACTTCCTCATCCAGAGCGGTACCCAATTTCTTCTTCATGGCAGTTCACCTCCAGTCCATTTTACACTCCAACTATGGAAGAAATCAAGATAATGTTCTAGATTTCTTCGTT
>CAYQFN010000236.1:0-2231 GCA_964416685.1 uncultured Thermotogae bacterium
ATTTTATCTCCAACAATTGCCGTCTTTTTGTACCTTACTGAAATCTCCCCTGTCACACAATTTTTCCATGTCTTTATAAATGTAGCCCAATATCCCACTTCATCCAACAGTGTAGCAATTATTCCCCCGTGAAGGTTAACATCGGCACCAACATACTCCTTTCTTACTTCAAAATCTATATTAACATCCCCGTTCTCAAAATACGGTTTTGCTTTCAACCCTCTCTCATTTAATCTTCCGCAAACGTAGCAATACTTATATGTAGGGAAATACACTCTCATTTTCTGTCAAAATAGATATTTTTGCTCGAAACCGATATGGGAATTCCCGTAAAACATTTTATATCATTTTCAAATATCAATAGCTCATTTGCAGCTCTTGCCACGGAATACATGACTCTATTGTCAACATGAAATTTCGAGGCGGTTTCAGCAGCAGCTCCTGTAGCTATACCCACATCAATTAAATTAAAAGTACAAAAAGAGTTATGCTTCTTGTTTTCCTCACAATTCATATAATCACAAAAATCACAATTTTTTATTCCCGCTTGCATTTTTCTTGCTCCAATTAATACCACAGCTATTGAATTTCTTATATTGCCCGCATCCCGAATAAAAAAACCTATACCATCTCTTTTTCCAATCGATTCCATTTTATCCGACAATGCTAACATTTTTTCACCTGAAACTATTTTCACATCTATATCATCCATCCCTTTTGTTTTAGGAGCAGTAATTGCAGCTATCTTCATCATTCCGGCTATTTGTTTCACAGTATTCGCTAATTCTTTTGATATTTTCATAATTCGATTATATATTTTTAATTTTATTTGTCAACCTAATTCTTGTTATAAAACAAAAGAAAAGGGCAGGATAAACCTGCCCTTTTCTCATTTCAATCTATTTCTCCGACTATTTCATAAACAGAAGTTTGGATGTCATGCTCTTTCCCGATGAACTCAGCCTCACAAAGTAGATACCTCTTCTCACTCTTCTTCCTCTGCCGTCTCTGCCGTCCCATCTCACCGTGTGGTATCCGCTACGCTCTTCTCCGTCTACAAGTCCTCTTACCATTCTGCCACTCGCATCGTATACCTTTACCTCTACTCTGCCACTCTTCGTTATTCCGTAGCTGAACTCCGCTTCTCCTGACACTATGTTGCTACCTCTCGCCTTGATACCAAACTCTACTCGCCTCTCTATAGATGATACTCTGCTACGATCCGTTATACCCTGAGCTTCAATACCAAAGAATTGCATGATGCTGTCAGCAAGCGCCAACTTCGTGCTTACTCCACTCCCGTCCGTTAGTCCGCCAAATTCAAAACTCAATCCTACCGTCTTATAACTGCCCGCATCATTCGCCACTCCGCAGTTGTACGACGCACTCGTGTTGGAAAATATTACAAAACTGCTATCCGTCACAACCGCATCGATATGATCTATGTAGTTGTTTTCTCCCGAATAACCGAAACTCATGCCAGCCGTAAATGTGCCTGATGCACCGCTTGCCGTTGCCAAATCTCCACTGCCGTCATCCGTTGCATTTACTCCGCATAAACTCGAAAAATCATAACCGCTACTGTATTGTGGATCCCAGTACCACATGTCTCCACCTTCAAGGTATAACATTCCTCCATCGTTCGTACACCACGATGCCAACTTACCTCCGTTCGTCTGATCTATTACACTGTTGCTGCTGTATATACCCGCAAATACAAACGCACTCGCATAGTTGCTTAAACTGTCTATCATCGGACTGAAACTCGTGTAATAGTCCCCCGCATAACCCAACTCATTGAGTAAACTGTCCATTACCGGTCCCGAACTGTGGTTCGGATCTATGTCAAATATTATATATGCCTTCTGACCTACTACAGCACTTACACTACCGCTTACATCTCCAATGTTGTCCCCGCTTATCGTGTAATTTATTTCTACAGGTGTCCCGTTCGCTACACTCGAACTTGCCGTCGCCATTAACGCATCACTCGTGTTGCTTGACACTGAATCGGACTCTATGTCTCCTATTACCGCACTTCCGTCATCTATCGTTATTCCCGATGTGCTCGTGCTTATGCTTATGCTTACATTCTTCGCCGTCTCGCCTCCGCTGTTCTTTACTCCGAATATTAACTCTACCTGCTCTCCTACATCCCATTTACCGTTACCATTACCCGTCGTGCCATCTTCTATCTCAAAACTCTCTTCGCTTACTTCTGGCGCATAGGC
>CAYQFN010000237.1:0-2207 GCA_964416685.1 uncultured Thermotogae bacterium
AATGTCGTAGTCAACAAACAGGCGTTCGATCAGCTCGTCTATCGGCTCGTCCGGGTCGCTGTTCCAGAATAGGGCACAACTCTCCTCTGAAACGAGGAGGGTCTGTTCTGCTCCCGCCTCTTGCAATTGGGCACTGTCGGTATTTGGCGAGTCCATCTCATCAAGGTGCGGAGCGTGTTTCACAGCCCCTACGCGGAACCCTCGCTCCAGGAGGATCGTGATCACCTGCGCGAGGAGGGTCGTCTTCCCGCTGTTGTGGTGCCCGATGAAGGAGACGACCGCTGTCATTTCGTCTTCCTATCGATGACTCCAATCAGGTCAGCCATCCCCAGTCGGCGGAGGGTATCATCAGTAGGTCCGTAACGGTCGTAACCGCGCTCCTCGTAGTAGCTCTTGATAGTCTTTTTCATGAGCTTGGAATCGATTGAATGGTCCGCGCTCGCTCCGCGCGGAAGGGGATCGCTAAATCGCGCCGGTAGCCGGTCATCATCCATTGTGTACCCGGCGCGCGCCGCGTGCAGTTTTAGTAACGCATAGTTTCGTTCGCCGATCAGCAGCATCTCCTCTGCGCTCACTTCAAGCCCTGTTTCTGCTTCCAGTAGGGCACGGATGCGCGCCAGGTTATACTTCTCTCCAGTCGGTCGCACGGTGAACGCGCACAGGATGAGTGAATTTACGAAGGACCTTACGTCCTCATAGGTCTTTGCCACATCGGCCTTGTCGGACAGAGTGAACCGATCGAAGGGATGATCGAACCCCAGTTCCGGTGTGATAACGCCGCCGGTGAGCATTGTGTCGTGTATCCCTTCCATGTGTGTTGCCCCACGAGGGCTGGTGGCATACGAGATCCCCAGGCCCTGCTTTCCCCGCGGTTCGTGCATCGGAATCTCGACGCCCTTAATTGTCATCGCAAAATCAGCGCCCAATGTGGCCGCGTACTCCTCTAATCCATCGGCGATCCTGTCACCGATCCCCTCGCGATGGGCGATCTGATCGATAAAGCGGATGATCGCCTCCCCGTCGCCCCACTCGATGTCCTCGTCAACCAAACCTTTTTCTGACGCCTCCATCATGAATGCCGCCGCCACTCCGGCTGAGATGGTGTCCAGTCCGTAGTCGTTGCACAGCTGGTTGGCCATGGCGATCGCGCCCAAGTCATCGTTCAGGCAGAGCGAGCCAAAGGCAGCCGTGGTCTCGTACTCCGGCCCACCGAATTCCGGTGTAACATCGCACCCGGCAAAGGATGTCTTCACCGCGCGTTTACAACGAATCGGACAGCCCGCACATCCTTCGCGATCCACGAGGATGGTATCGTGTAACGTCTCGCCAGCGATCGCCTCCACCTGATCGAATGTCCCTTCTTGAAAGTTCTTCGTCGGGAGGATTCCCATGTCGGAGAGCGACGTCACTCCTCCGGCTGTTCCGTACTCGCCGAATCGGCGCATGTCCTCGTCGTACGTGTCGCGCGTATGCTCGCCACGCTCGTGCAGGAAGCGATCTTTATCGGCGATGGGCTTATCCTGATTACCGTGCACGACGATCGCCTTCAGCCTCTTGCTCCCCATTACAGCGCCAAGGCCGGGGCGACCGGCGGAGCGGGAAACATCGTGCATGATGCACGCCATCTGTACGAGGTTCTCACCAGCAATACCGATCGCCGCCACGCGAGCGTGAGGATAGCGCTTCGTCAGAACATTTGTTGTGTGGAGAACCCCTTCACCCCACAGCTTGGAAGCAGGGTGGATCTCCGCCTCGCCATCGACTAGTGCGAGATAGACTGGCTCCGTCGACGCTCCGCGCACGATTATCCCGTCGTACCCGCTTCTCCCCAATTCGTGGCCGAAGTATCCACCAACGTAAGATCCAGCAACACTTCCAGTCTTGGGGGAGAGACTCATAACAATGTGCCTTCCCGCACCGAGGACCCCCGTCCCTTGAAACGGTCCTGTGCCAAAAACAACGACGTTGTCCGGAGAGAGGGGATGCTCATTACCAGAAAGCTCTTCTAGGAGGATGCGCGCAGCGATCCCTCTTCCGCCGATGTACAGCCTCTGCCACTCCTCTGGTATCAAGTAGTCGCTTATCGTCCTCGTTGTCAGATCAACATTCAGGTACCTACCGAAGCTTCCGCGCATTGCTGTTCCTCCTTATCGTCATCACAACAATCCTTATTGTAGCTGCAGAGTGGAGGTGCGCAACGCGTGCGC
>CAYQFN010000238.1:0-2204 GCA_964416685.1 uncultured Thermotogae bacterium
CAATCGCTTGGGTAATCAATTGGTTGCGGCTGCGGGCTGCACCCCGCTGAACGGCTGTATCAGCCCACTTCACCAACTCTCGTGGTAGATCGACAGTCAGACGCGTCTTTGTTGAGTTCATATCATCTTCCCCCTGATTTCTGGCTTTAGACCGACTCCATCATTGTACAAAGTGCTATCAAAAAGTGCAAGCATAATCAGAGGGAAGCTAGATACGGCCACAGTTAGCCCGCAAAATACGGCAAGCTCTTCCCAGGGGCGTGTCAGAATCATGAGCATGATCCTATTTAGGATCATGCTCCAAGCGTTCACGCCCTCTCATTCAACACGATCTTATTGCAGCTACTGCCAATAGCTCCTTTTCTTGATCATGCTCGAACGTTTCAACTTAAGATCTTCTGTGGTCTTGCCATAGGGTTTCTTTATTGCCTTAAGAATCGATACATGAGTTACGGAAGAAGAACATGCCTGAACATAGCCAACCCGTTCGCTGGTGCGAACTCCCGTGATAACCTGGGACGGCCCATGCCTCGTATTTCTCCTCCTATCCCTGCAACAAGTTCCGAGTGAGTGATCAATCCACAGCACAAATCTCTGTCTTCAGGATCTTTGTCAGTCCCCCGCTCGTTCCGGTCACGACCATCCACAGCGTGTTGCCATGTACATTCAGGCAGGTGATCGACTGTTCGGTCTTGTACCACTCGTTCCAGGTGGCACCTCCGTCCTGCGTCTCCCAGACAGCGCTGTAGTATTTGTCGCCCATCTCGATACCTCCTAATGCAAAACCGCGTAGCGAATCGAGGAAGAAGACTCGTTTGAAGTAGAGGGGAGAATCATGAACAAGAGTCACTCCCCAACTGGTACCTCCATCCGTTGTTTTTAGCACGAGACCGTCGTCACCGCTCGCACCGACTACCCAGCCGGTCTGTTCATCCAGAAAGAAGATATCGATCGGAGTTCCTTCCGTCAGCGGGGGAGCAACCTCCGTCCACGTAGCGCCACCATCCGCTGTCTTAAGCATGAACGGCTTTGCAGATTCCCCTCTGATGTAGCCCACGGCGTAGCCAACCATCGCTGCGGGGAATGCAATCGCCGAAAGGCGAGCGCCTTCTTGAATGGGGTGAGATTGTGCAGTCCAGGCACACAAGTCGTTTGAGTGCCAGAGCAGCGATTCGGATTCGTCGTAATCGTGGCCGACACCCCAACCAGTGCCGTTGCTTGCGAAGATGACGTTACGCAAGTACCCCTGGCCCTGACCCGATGGTAAGGTCGCCCGGGACCAGTTCCTCCCGCCATCAGCTGTCCACAAGACGAGCGGTGCCCGTGTTCCGTGGTCCTGCCCAACAGCAACCGCCATCTCTGTCTCTACAAAGCAGACTGCATTGAAGACCCCCCGTTCAACCCCTGTCTCGTGCTCATTCCACGTCTTTCCTCCATCCGTAGTATGAATGATCGTCGGAACAACCTGTGGCGGACGGGCGCCTGGATTGCTATCTACTATTCCAACTGCCCAAGCCGTTTCCGCGTCAACCAAAGCGAGATCATTGATACGGAGGTTCTCGATTGGGATAGTGTGCTCTTCCCAAACAACCTCTTGGGCAATCGCCAAGACGCTCCCACCTAACACTGCTATTCCGACCGTCAGCGAGAGAACGCTCCTCAATAACCACCGGCTCACTAGACTGCATTTACTCTCCATCTTGTTCCTCCTTTGGTAGTCCTTCATTTCTGATAAACAATCCAGCGTTTTACGCTCTCTCGAACCTTCTTCGACCGCATATACGCTCCATTATAGCACTGCGAGTCTGTCCGTGATAAGTCGTTTCAACGCGAAATACGGTCGAAATTAACGACAAAGCTAATCTCTATGAGGTTCCGCACAGAAGAAGCTAGATCCTGTCCATCGGCGCTCGAAGTCCTTTGAGCCAAGTGGCGAATACGCGATCTGTGATGCGATATCTCCCGTCTTCTTTGGTGAGGATCATCGCCTCTGTCTGGCGGCTGAGGTTGTACGAGATGTTGGCAGGTGGAATCTCCAATAAGCGAGCCACTTCCGTAACGCTCATCGGCCCTTGCGAGAGGATTCTTAGAATAGCATCTGTTGGGGTCTACCATTGTGTTTTACAGATGACGGGCCCACTGTTGTCAAGTAGAATACCTACTTGACGGGAGTGTGGCTCTAGGGGGCCGCAGGCCTGTAAAGG
>CAYQFN010000239.1:0-2162 GCA_964416685.1 uncultured Thermotogae bacterium
GTGTCTGGACCGTTTCCCGTGTTGGTCAGCGTATAGGAGAAGTAGACCGTGTTTCCCGGCGCTGCTTCCTGCGATTGACCGGGAATAGACTCAGTTCCGTTAGGCAGAATCGTCAGCCCACACACCTGTGACACTTCAGTTATTACCTCGTTCGACGCCGCGGTCTGAGGCACACCGTTCTGATCGGTGTACGACGCCGTGGCCTGGTTCACGATCTGCGTCCCCGCTGGCGTCCCCACAGCGAGCACAGATGCACTGATCAACAACATCGATAGAACTACCAGCAATATTCCTCTTGCCCATCGCATCTTCGCTAGCCTCCTTATGGTACAACGACGCGATAACTTATCTCTACCTTATCTCCTGAGCCAAGCGCGGCAATTATCCACCGAATATGAGTGAACATCTCCGGGGTCGCCTGCTTCGTCTCGCCATTCACTACATAAGTTACCGGCGGCGGCGAATACGTCTTACCACCATCGAGGCTGAACTCCGGGAGCCTCGTTGACGTCACGTACAGGGTCTGCGCATCTTTACTATTGGGAGTCATCTTGCAGAACACAGGAGCATCACCTTTGCCGCCCAGATAATCGAGAATCGCCTGATACCATAAAGGGAGAAGCTTTGTCGGTGCTGGTACTGGGCCGATTAGAGCAAGCCCTTCCACCTTTGTTTGAGCCGTGTTTGTCGCGGTGATCACGTACTGCACTACATCGCCGGGGTGCGCAGTATCGCTTTCCACTAGCGTTTCTTTCCCCGTTTGCTTATCAATCTGAACAAGGTAAGACGCCATATGAACTTTCACCTGAGCAGACGCGGTAAACGCTATTACAATCACACCCAAAGAAACAAGGAACACACCAAACCAACGCTTGTGCATCCTCACACCTCCTTGTCACCCACTCTTACTACTCCCACCAGTGTAACATATAACCCGCAATAAGTCTGTAATTCAGGTTACACATATCACTTACCGTGCATCTACTACTATACAACCTCGAAGGCCATACGTCTAGTATCTACTTGTATGAATGTCTAGGGCAGTCTAGTATATCATGTGACAATAATGAGCTTCAGGAATGACCCTTGTGCTATGTTATTTGTCTCTGTCGGCGATTGTGGCAAGCTCCATAAGCTGCATGGCAAACGAAGTTTGCACGAAGGCATACCAAGTGCCTGTTCCCTTGAAAATTCAGCACGAATGTGCTATCCTGCCCACTGATAGTGGCAGTCGTTTCATCTAGAGTACGGCTTGACGGTCGGCTTCAAACGTTCTGCCTCGATTGAATTTGCAGTACGGGGGTGAGTATAGATGGCAGATCGAGAAACCGGTACCGTCAAGTGGTTTAATGACAGTAAGGGTTATGGCTTCATCGAGCGGGAACAGGGTGAAGACATTTTCGTGCATTTCCGAGCGATCCGCGGTGAGGGTTACCGCACGCTGGAAGATGGACAGAAAGTAGAGTTCACAGTTGTTAGCAGCGACAAAGGTCCACAGGCGCAAGACGTCGTGGTCATTTAGTACCAGCAAATAACTTCACTTAACATAATGCGGCGCACTCAATGTGTGCCGCATTCTTCTTTTTCGGTTCCTTGTTGTTTCGCCTCCCTGTGCCAGCGCCTGTCTGCGTCCGAGGGACAGGCAGGAGGCAGACAGGAGTTGCCAGTCACCTCTAGTTCCAGTTCACGCGAAAATGATGCCAAGAATCCACCATAAAGAGCACTTCTGCTCTTCTATCCGGGTCTTGGCGTTTGACCCTTGTTCTTTAGCTACCCACTTGGAATGACAAAGAGCCTCGTTTTCACTAGGGGTGCATGATGACGGTTCGCCTCTCGCACCATTGCACCTTCTCTTGCATGTTCTCGTAAACAGCAGTCTTTACACTTGTTTGCTATCTACATTTAATGCAAATCCTATAATCACACAGTACATTTATAGAGAATACTAGGGGATAATCCAAGCAGACGTTGTGTCTTGCAGATACTTAATTAACACGACGTGATTTCGAGACACCTTTGCATGTCGTTGTCAGCAATCACCTCCTCGGATAGCTTCTCTTCGCAGGCTTGATATGGACGCAGCCAAGTACTACGACAAGATCTACTCGTTCAAGGATTACGAGCGGGAAGCGAGCAAGATCGCGCGGGTCAAGAAAGAAATC
>CAYQFN010000240.1:0-2162 GCA_964416685.1 uncultured Thermotogae bacterium
GAGGGGACACTGAGTGCATCGTTGAGCGATCAGGAGGAATGGAACGCTGGCCACACCGATGCGAGCCTGGCGGAGAAGATCCTCGTCAAGGAAGCGCGCCAGGCTGAGCTTTCGTGGGATGGCAAGATAACCGACGATCTGGACCTCACTCTCTCTATAATGTGGAAGAACGTGGCCGACTGGGTGGACCCGAGCAAGAACAGCAGCGACATCACCTTACAAGTCGAGTTTGACCTTGCGATCTAGAAATAGAAAAAGGGGAGAGGCTACTTTTTCCAGTGACGGGTGAAGAGTAAAGGGTGATGAGGAAGAGCAACAGCCTTCTCTTGCAGAGGCCTGTCTGCTTCGTCGGGACAGACAGGCAGCGGAAATAGGCAAGGGGAAAGGCGTTTGAAACTCAGAAGTTAACAGCTTTCTTGGCGATCTCAGCCCTGCCTGTGCATGTTCGCGTGCAGGCAGGGCGCCGGTGTTGTACGAACCGCATCCTGTGTAGCGTGAGCAGCCCTGTTCGCTTCTCAGAACAGGCAGACTGCCACGTTAGGAATCGCTCACGACACAAATCCACAAGCGCAGCGCTGGAGACTGTCTGACCGGGTTGGCAACAGGGCTGCAACGTTACAGAAGTACTGTTTACATCAGCACTTACGTAATGTCGGAGCCTATATGTCCGCATCTCAGACATGTAGCCGCCGACGCCGATCTATGAGACTGTAACACCGCAACGTGGCAGGCGAGCTGCCACGCTACGAAAGCGGGATATGTTGTGCATTATCGGGCTCGCGCCTGGCGTTTATCTTGCGCAGCGTTGTAGCTTGCCTGCAACGTTTTGGCTTGGCGAGCAAGCAAGCGAGGAGCATTACAGCATCTGCACTCACGAATTTACACACTACGAATAGCAGGACTGCGAAAGGGGTGAGGTCTCTGTTGCACTTGCCACTAGACTGGATTCGTGGTATGTTCCCTGTCAAGGAGGCTTCAATGAAACAGGTTCTTGCTGTTGTGGTGTTGATTGCTGTTTGCGGTATCGGTGGCTTGGCAGCCGAGATTCATCTTCCCGCCGCTGCGCCTCTTTCAGGTACCGTGCTCATCGCCGAGTCGTTCACCCACATGGTGGAAGATGAAGAGGTGCCAAATAATCTTGCCGTGTGGCAGGGGGCGAACGGGATGCGAACTACGGCTTGGTTCGACACGCGTATAGAGGCGCATCCCGGTGACGTGATTGTGATCGATCCCGGGCAGTACAAGGTCGATATCTGGATCCTCACCCCACGTGTTACGGTGACTACCGATCCCAACGCCGATGGGATCGCGGACATCTGGGGAACGGTGGAGGTCGATGCTGACGGTGTGATCCTCGACCATATCGCTGTTACCGGCCCACGCAAGAATATGTCAAGTGGGCACGGGATCGAGGTTAATCGCGAGATGCTGGACACCATCACGATCCGAAACTGCCTCGTTGAGGGAAACGAATGGATGGGGATTCATGTGATCGGCCCTCGTGGTACGATCAGCGAGATGCGGGTAGAGAACTGCGTGATCAAGAACAACGCCAGCTTTGGAATCGAGTGTCAGGGAACCGAGAACTTGATCATCATCGGATGCACGATCACGGGGAACAAGCAGGGAATACACGTTGGCAGCAACGTGCATCACACCGACTTCCAGAACAACACCGTCACAGGAAACAGCGAGGCCGACATCTTCCGCAAGGACTGAAAGAGGGGACAGACCATTTTTCTGGCAGCGGACGACGCGAGAAAAGGTGCCCGTCCCTTTTCTTGTGTGGCTACGCTTCTCTGCGCGTCGCCTCTTTGTCACGCGCGTTGATCAGGTAGTGGACGAAGAAGGCCAGCAGAACGCCGACGAACAGACCCAGCACACCAGCCACAGCGATGGACATCTTCCGATTGGGGCCTATCTGGGAAATAACTGGCTCACCTAGAGCCTCTATCGTGAAAAGAGATGCCTGATCAATGTTATTGAGTGCGTCAAGCCTCACCTGATCTTGTATGAGTTGTGCCTCAAGGTCACTAGTCTTCTGCGCCAGGTAACCAAGTAATGGATCGTCTGGGGCGGGAGAGTCAAGCGCGTCGATCTGTGCTTTGAGGCTATCCCGTTGACGCGTCAACTGATCGATGCGCATCGATGTGTTAACCACC
>CAYQFN010000241.1:0-2148 GCA_964416685.1 uncultured Thermotogae bacterium
GGTGAAAGTCCACCACGTAGTAAGGCGTAGCGAGCCGCTACGGCCCCGAGTTATGCGTCGGCTACCCGTAAGGGAGCGGCGAAGCGTTGGCGCGGGGCTGCACAGGCGAGGTATTGAGCTCCGAAATCACCCTTTTGGTGCGTCGACCTTGTACTCATATGGGGAAGACAACACGGTGCGCAGCGTTAGGCGAGGTGCGTACCGGCCCACGGAGTCCGAGACCCTCTGCATGTGTAGAAGCTCCATGCGCGGGAACCGGGAGAGCCCGGAAGCGACTGAGCGAGTTCCTAGCTCAGTCCGGCTGGGGAAGGTCAGAGACCACAATCCCAGCATGTACCTGACCGGGCAGTCGGACAGGCCCATAGTACCGAGGAAGCCGTCGAACAAAGGTTTTGTGGCCGGGAAAGACCGGCTACCGACCGGCGGAGATGGTGGAGGGAAGGGGCCTGACCAAGGGGAACTCGGTTGAGTCTAGCACACACCGGACACAGAGCCGGAGGGAGCGATATGGCGAACTCTAAACGGGCACGAACTGGGAAACCGGGGATACAGCCAAGAGGAAGCACCTACATTGAGCCCAGAGGTGTGTCACAGGGACTGGAGCGAGTACGGGAAGCAGCGAGACGGGACTCAAGTCTTCGTTTCACCAATCTGCTGCACCACATAACGGAACAGACGCTGCGGGAGGCGTATAAAGCGCTGAACCCGAAGGCAGCACCGGGAGTGGATGATGTAACGTGGGTGGAGTATGGAGAAGGCCTGGAAAACAGGCTAAGGGACCTGCACGGCCGCGTGCACAGAGGTAGCTACAGAGCCCAGCCCTCATTGAGGACTTACATACCCAAAACCGATGGCCGCATGAGGCCGATAGGCATTGCCTCGTTGGAGGACAAGATCGTCCAACAGGCAGTGGTGTGGGTATTGCAAGCGATCTACGAGGAGGACTTTCTTGGGTTCAGCTACGGATTCCGCCCTAGACGGAGCCAGCACAATGCGCTGGATGCCGTATGGGTGGCGATCATGCAGCGAAAGGTGAACTGGGTACTGGATGCGGATATCCGCGGATTCTTTGATTTCATCGATCATGGATGGATGATGAAGTTTGTGGAGCATCGTATTGGTGACCAGCGGGTACTGCGGCTGATTCGGAAGTGGTTAACGGCCGGGGTATCGGAAGACGGGCAGTGGTCGAGCACAGTGGTAGGGACACCACAGGGTGCAACAATATCGCCGTTGTTGGCGAACATTTACTTGCACTACGTGCTTGATCTGTGGGTAGAGGCGTGGCGGAAGCGTCATGCCCGAGGTGAGGTATACATTGTGCGTTACGCCGATGACTTCGTGATGGGGTTTCAGTACCGAGATGATGCAGAAGCGTTTCACCGTATGCTGGGGGAACGAGTGCAGAAGTTTGGGCTGGAGTTGAATACGGAGAAGACCCGCCTGCTAGAGTTTGGCCGATTTGCCATGGATAACCGGGCAAAGCGGGGCGAAGGGAAGCCGGAGACCTTCGAGTTTCTTGGTTTCACGCATATCTGTGCACGCCGTCGCAAAGACGGAGGTTTTGTTGTGCAGAGGAAGACCATCGCCAAGCGGTTGCGGATGAAAGTCAAAGGAGTCACGAAGGAGCTGAAGCGGAGACGGCACGACCCGGTGTCCGAACAGGGCAGGTGGGTTCGTAGTGTCGTGCGTGGATACTTTAACTACCACGCAGTGCCTGGCAACATCTACACGCTGGGACGGTTTCATAAGCAGGTATCCCGTGCATGGTTGCGGGCCCTCCGGCGGCGAAGCCAGAAAGGCCGAGGGTTGACCTGGGTGCGCATGCAGAAGCTTCTTGATACGTGGCTACCGCGGCCCCGGATTCTACACCCATATCCCAATCAACGCCTTCGCGTTACCAACCCGAGGTAGGAGCCGGATGAGCGTAATTCCTCACGTCCGGATCTGTGCGGGGGGCACCCGGCAACGAGTGTCCCTACCGCGACGAAGAGTGATGAGACGGAGCGAGTGAATCTTGTGCCTTAGCTGACCGCTGATTGCTGATTGCTGAGAGCTGGGATCGCATCTTGAGTGAGCGAAGCGGACGGGCAAGAGGACAGTCTTCTACCACTTCATGTCAAGAACGCGTTACTCACTCCAAACGGT
>CAYQFN010000242.1:0-2133 GCA_964416685.1 uncultured Thermotogae bacterium
AGACAGGTCCTTCGTGGTGAATAAGTGCACTCTTCGATCGGGAGATTGAGTGATTTAACTGCCCAATCCATAAATTACCCGATCTCCCGATTATTCAATCTCTCAATTCTCCCACTCCTGCTCCAGCTCGTCGAGCGTATCGGTCGCGATTGCTTCGCGGATCTGTTGCATCAAGCGCACGAGGAAGCGCAGGTTATGGATGGTCGCTAAGCGGTAGAAGGAGAACTCGCCAGCACGACACAGGTGGTGCAGGTAGGCGCGTGAGTGATGCTGGCAGGTGAAGCAATCGCAGGTCTCATCGATTGGGCGCGGATCATCGGCGAAACGCGCATTCCTCAGGTTGATCCTGTGCCTGGGCTCGCCCTTCAGGAAGACCGTCCCATTCCTGGCGATGCGCGTCGCGGCGGCGCAGTCAAAGGTGTCTACACCACGGCGAACACCAGCAAAGATGTCGTCGATCTCCCCGATCCCAAGCAGGTGGCGTGCCCTATCATCCGGCAACAGCGGGATCGTCCAGTCTAGCACGTGGTGCATCTCCTCCTTGGACTTTCCGAGTGACCCGCCGATGGCGAACCCTTCAAACGGCATCGCGCCGATCACCCGCGCGCTCTCACGCCGTAGATCCTCGTACGCACCACCCTGCACTATCCCGAACAGGACCTGGTTAGGATTGGGATATGCGGTATCTGCTGCAGAGCCGTTGAACGCGTTCAACGAACGTTGTGCCCAGCGGTGTGTGCGCTCCATCGCGTTCTTGGTGTAAGCATAGTCATGCAACGGGGAAGTGCACTCATCGAGGACGAGGATGATGTCCGCCCCCAGCTTGCGCTCTATCTCGATCACCCCTTCGGGGGAGAAGAACTGATCGGACCCATCGATGATCGATTTAAACGAGGCCCCCTCTTCGGTCAGCTTAACGAGGGACTTTCCTTGACGGTAGTTATTGGCATTGCGCGGCGTCCCCTCGCCGGGGAAAATCGAGGCCACCTTTCCCACTCCGTGTTCCTTTCCCGCTCCTAGGCTGAACACCTGAAAGCCACCGGAATCGGTCATCGTCGGACCGGTCCAGCCCGAGAAGCTATGCAGACCACCGAGCTTGGCGATCGTATCCTCGCCCGGGCGCAAATGGAGGTGATAAGTGTTAGAGATGACGATCTGCAGACCTACATCCCTAATCGCCTCCGGCTCGACTGCCTTCACCGTCGCCCGCGTGGCAACAGCGACAAACGCCGGCGTTAAGACCGAACCGTGCGCGGTCACGAGCGTCCCCGTGCGAGCGCGCGAACCTTTATGTTGATGGTCTATTCGGAACATATCGTGCACGAGCCAGATGAGCCTCGCCAACTCCTTTGCCTGAAAGCTGGGCTGATGGTACAGGAAAGGCCCGTACAGAAAAAGGGTATTCTCGAAACTGTCTACTTGGGATGGTGAGCAATGACGAGAGACAAAACGGGAGGGGCCTCTTGCAGGTTCCGAAGCTAACGACGAGATCGCCCAACAAGGGCCGGATTCGTGAGCTTAACATCACATGATGCTCGTGGACCTGACAAGACACCTAACATAGAACCTGATCCGTATGCCCGGGGAACTCTCGTCTTGATACAGTTGTTGCGCTGTTATTTCTGTGCTACCGGATGGAGCTCGTAGATTCGTCCAAATCTGGCAGCCTCCTTCAAGTCTCCATTACGAAGAGCTTCTCGCACGTCATCCAACTTGTAGGCATCCTCTAGTCTGAGATAGGGAGACCAGCCTGTCTCGTCGTCCACCAAGACGACTTCCACTTCAGCCACATACTGTGCTTCGTGCACGTACTTTGATTTCTTCCATCCTTCAATCATCGCCGCCTCTTCGTGAATGTGTTGTCCCAACGCTCTGGATCTGGGCGGTAGGCAGTGACAAGAACCACAGGCTTTTCGTGGCTTTTGGGAATGTCTCATACAACATGGAGCGGCTCGCCCGTTCGATCCTTTTGCAACACTAGAACACACGGTCCCTTTGCATATTTCGGGTACTCCTCTACAACGTGACCTTCAGCATCGAAGGCGAGTTCTCCAGACGCCAGCGAAATGAGGATACGATGCTCAGTCTCCTGCTTGGTGTTTCTCAGCCATTCACATGCGCGGCAGTCAGTCA
>CAYQFN010000243.1:0-2130 GCA_964416685.1 uncultured Thermotogae bacterium
CGTTCTTCATAGGAGACCCCCTTGGATGTGGGGTCAGGTCTTGCAATCCAACACTAAGGTCTGTGTATCAGTTTGAAGTGTTGGATTGCAAGACCTGACCCCTTCTATTTTTACACTCCCGAGTACGCGGAGAACCCGCCGTCGATCGGTACGATGATCCCGGTCACGAACTCGGCATCCGCGGACAGGAGCCACTTCACTGTCCCGATCAGGTCCTCCGGCTTTCCGAACCGCCCCATTGGGGTGTGATCGATGATCTGACGACCACGTGGGGTCAATTCCCCGTTATCCCCCTTCAGCAAGAAGCGGTTCTGCGCGGTGAGGAAGAATCCCGGGGCGATCGCGTTCACCCGGATCTGCGGCGAGTACTCCTGCGCCATGTGCACGGCCAACCACTCGGTGAAGTTCGCCACGGCTGCCTTCGCCGCGGAATATGCCGGGATGCGGGTGAGCGGCCGGATCGCGTTCATCGACGCGATGTTCAGGATCACTCCCTCTTTCTGGTCGGCCATCACTCTGCCGAAGGCTTGGCTGGCGAGGAACGTCCCCATGAAGTTGAGGTCGAAGGTGAACCGGATCGCCTCCTCGGGAAGGTCGAAGAACGGGACCTCCGCGCTCGTCGTCGCCTTGGGGTGGTTGCCGCCGGCCCCGTTCACAAGGAAGTCGATATGACCAAAGGAGTCGCTCGCACGTTCGCAAGCGGCGTTCAACTCATCACGAGAGAGAACGCTCGTCTTGATGAACAGTCCGTCACTCCCTGCTCTTTGTACTCGGGTCAACGTTTCTTGCGCTCTTACCTCATCGATATCGAGGAGGAGGATCTTCACCCCTTCTCGCGCCAACCCCTCTGCGATCGCCGTGCAGAGCACGCCTGCTCCACCGGTGATCACCGCAACCTTCCCTTTCAGTTCATCCACCGTTCTTCACCCCCAATCCTTCCAGGTGCCGACCCAGGTGTTGGGCCAGTCTCTCGTAATGCTCCTCTTCCCATTCATCGAGCACAAGGCGTAGCTCATCTCCTAACGGGCTCTGCAACACCGATCCGAAGGCTACGTGCAGCACCTGCCTCCCATTGTGCTCCTCGATGATCTTCGGAAGCTCGTCATCCGAAACCGTATCGAGCGGCGGGATCCGGGTCGGATCGGCCGAGATGTGGTAGCTCGCCCGCTCATGCGCAAACTGTGATATCGAGAAGCTTGCGATCTCGCGGAACAGGGCCGGAGCCCGATGGGCGGCCACCTCCAGGGCGACAAGGTAGCTCGTCCCAGCCGTCTTCACGTGCCACAGACCATCGGTCTCTTCCGCCAGGAGCGGGTACAGGGTGAACTTGTCCGAACCGGAGTGAAGGCTCAGTCGGTATGATCCGATTGTGCGGGCGATGGCGGCGTGCGCTCGGAGTTCCCTGCGGAACAGTTCAAGGTCACCCCTCCAGTCGACCCCCTTCTCCATCGCCCCCACAAACCGAGGGGCGAGGCTTACGAAGCTCACCCCGCACCGTCGAAGTTCGTGCGCCACGAACAGGTGTTCCAATGGAGTCGTGGGCGTCTCCGTCTCATCCACCGAGACCTCGTAGTCGAAACCATCGGGGAGGCGCTCGCTGAGTGCACCGTACATCTTGCTGGCAAACTCGACTGCAGCGCCGTATTTAACTGCGGCCCGCATGAGAACACCTTCACTGAATCGAAGTTCCCCTAGCCCCGCTATTGTAAACGGCCGATCGATGTACTCGTTCTTCCATTCATCGACCCGGCTCAGAGCGGAGAAGCGTTGTCGTAGTTCATCGTCTCCCAGTTTCTCCACTGCCACCACGTGATCCGATGGATCGCAGGTGAAGAACGTATACCCGAGATCAGCCGCCTCCAGCGCGTCGTCGATCTGCTTTAGGTGATCGGCATCCGCTCCGAACCCGTCGGTGTAGCCCTCCTGGAACGCGCCGAACACGGCGCTTGCGAGGACTTGCGCGAAGTTCCTCCCGGTGCGGGCGTTCTCCCGGACCGATTGCTGGGCGAGGATCGGGAAGATGCCGGTATCACGGACGGCGCGGATGTGCCCCGGCGTCGCCAGTCCGAGCCGGTCCCCGAACCCGAAGCTCGGTCGATCCCCCGGGATCCGCCGCGGAGAAAGCCAGGG
>CAYQFN010000244.1:0-2121 GCA_964416685.1 uncultured Thermotogae bacterium
GCATGACCCCCAGCACGGCGCTGCGTTTGGCACGAGCCTTTGAAAACTCGCCCTCATTCTGGATGAATCTCCAGCTTCGGTGGGACCTCTTTCGCACTCAGCAGACCGAGGCAGCCGAACTCCAGAGCATTCGGCCCGTGCATGCTGGATGAAATCGAAGACGCTTGGAAGAAACACTTCCCGGGTTGAGGTTCTCAATATCGACGTTCATGGCCTTTGGCTGTACGCCCAAGGGAAGGAGTATTTCCTACCTTACGAGAAGTTTCCTTGGTTCAAAGACGCAACCATTGCAAATATTCTGAACGTCGAACTCCAACACGGGTTCCATTTGTATTGGCCCACGCTTGATGTCGATCTCGATCTCCACTCCTTGGAGGACACAAGCGAAACACCGCTTGTATATCAATAGCGATTGGCCGTTGACCAGCTTCGGCACGCGCCCTTTCGGGCTTCACTCTACAATCAGTCGAATCGCATGTCGAGGCCCAGGAAAGGTCAAGGACAAGATCTAACCCCGAATTCCGGGTGAGGTGAATTGTCTTAGCAATAAATTCTCCTTGACGGAAGGATAAACATGATGTATTCTGTCCTTCATGGAAGGACAACTACGGGAGATCATTCATCAAAAGATTGTCGATTCGCTAGTCGCTCCGATACCGGCCTTCACACGGCGTGATTTGCGCATTCCCGCAGTGCCGGGAAAAGCGATCGCGGTGATTGGGATGCGCCGTACAGGAAAGACGACCTTCTTGTGGCAGACCCTTGCCGATCGATTGGATCAAGGGACGCCACGCGAGGGCCTCCTTCTCTTCTCCTTTGAAGACGAGCGCCTGTCAGGGATGACGACTGCGGATCTGTCGGTCGTGGTTGAGGAGTACTACGGTCTTCACCCGGAGTGGCGCGACCAGCATCAAGCTGTCTTCTTTCTTGATGAAATCCAGGTTGTACCAGGGTGGGAGATGTTTGCCCGTCGGTTGCTCGATACGGAGAAGGTTGAGCTATTCCTTTCGGGCTCTTCAGCGCGACTTCTTTCGCGTGAAGTGGCGACAAGCATGCGTGGACGCGCCATGGAGGTTCTTGTCCACCCGTTCAGTTTTCGGGAGGCCTTGCGGCATCGCGGACAGGAGCCAGAGGAGACCGTGGAGGATCTCCCCAAGGCCGCACGTTCTGCTCTTGAGCGGAATCTGCGCAGGTATCTTGTAGAGGGTGGATTCCCGGAGGCCCAGGGAATCTCAGCGCGTGATCGCGTGGATCTCCTGCGGGGATACGTCGACATTGTCCTTCTGCGCGATGTCATTGAACGACATCAAGTCTCACACCCTGTCCCACTGCGCTGGATGACGCGCCAGCTGCTAGGAAACGCAGCGGGAACGTTCAGCGTGAACAGATTCTACAAGGCCTTGCGCTCGCAGGGGATTCCGGTAGGGAAGGATACGCTCCACTCATACCTTTCGTATCTCGAAGACGCATTTCTCGTTCGTATAGTCTCCATTGCGAGCGACTCGGAACGGCAGCGGATGGTGAACCCGCGCAAGATCTACCCCATCGACATGGGGCTAATTCCTGTTTTTGATCGCTCGGGGAAGGCGAACGTCGGGCACGCCTTGGAGACAGCCGTCTATCTTGAGCTGGAGCGGCGCGGCGCGGAAGTCTCCTACGTCAAGACTGTGCCCAGCGGATACGAGGTAGATTTCCTAGCACGCTATCCAGACGGGAGCTCAGATCTCATCCAGGTTTGCACAAGCTTGGAGGATTTCGATGTCCGCGAGCGTGAGGTGCGTGCTCTCGTTGAAGCAGCGTCCAGGTATCCGAAGGCGTCGTTGCACATCATTGCCCTCAACCCAGGCACAAAAGAGGATGTACCGCCTACGGTGCAAGTCCATCCCGCTAGCGCCTGGCTATTAGCGGAACATGTTGAGGACACGCGGGGCACATAGCCCGTAGAACACAAACTGTAAGGGAACCGCCATGATAGATGATGTATCATGGGCGCATGCTGGTGTTGGATTCGCAAGTCGCTGCACCGCAATCATTGACCGCACAATGTCAAATTGGAGGCTACCACGACTATGAAGATTGCTCAACTGCTCCCCACGACCTTGATTGACTATCCAAACAAGG
>CAYQFN010000245.1:0-2120 GCA_964416685.1 uncultured Thermotogae bacterium
AATCCATATCAGCGACCCACATTGGGAGCACATCATCATCGAAGAAGTTCCATTTTATGCTATCAGTGCCGCGTCGCTGAATCAATCGATCAAAGCCATTGTCAGACAGAATCATCGTCTGTACTCACCATCCTCATGGAAATGCCCAGAGGGCTGCGAATCATTATCATCGATTGCAGATCGACTGGCAATTGCAGATGTATCACCTTCTGCGTAAGAAGGACCTTGTGCTGTTTGACGAAGATAAAGAAATCCCTTGAAATTGACTATCCCCGTAGCAAGACTACGGGGTACTCCTCTAATTTCATTTTGACCTGAAGGTCAAGACCGGGATTTTATTATTTCACTTGACCCAACCCTCTACTATCAAGAAGAGGGAGATAAGGAAACCCTGTGGCAAGACCACAGGGAATCTCAAGTTGCACTACTCCCGTTGTTGCAAGCCTTTGCCTGACAACTGCTTGATCCGTGCATTGTGCAGCAAGTAAAAATACTTTAGGCTCATGAGGACAGAGTGTATAGCCCTGCAAGATCAGCCATTGCCTTAAAGACGCACAATATCGTAGATGATCATGCAACCATTTGTTGGAAACAACTTCTGTGACAGTAGTCGGACAGAAGTGGCATGATCAAGCATCTATGGTTGTTTCAAGATCCCCAACGAGAGGAGCTTCCATCGGATAGTCCCTATAGCTGACGCTGGAATGTCCCGCTGCTCTTCCATCTCGTCGATCGCAGCTACAATCTGTGCTACTGCGTCCGCCGGACGCATCCTCCCGGTCTCAACAAGGGTTGTCGTTCTTGTGTAGGGCGTCCCTTGAAAAGTGCCTGTATCGTTGATCTTCACCGGCCAATCGAGATCGTGGGAGTACCAAATTGTCTTTTGCTGATCGACGGTCCCGTCGGGATAAACGCCGTGGTTGCTGATTACAAGCTTGCTGCAACACGCGTACTCTCCAGCCAGAACGGAGACAGAAGCTTCGTTTGTCTCCACCTTGCGAACGATCGTCCTGGATCCAGCAGTGCCGCCTACGGGCCAGCTCGATGATTCCCGTGACTCCCATCCGGGTGGGTTCAACCGCCACTCTGCGTCATTTTGAAAGGACACACCAAACGCTTGGATCGGGTAACCCGGCTCACGCATTGCCTCTCCCAACGTTACAAAGGTCGCGTCTTCTATTTGGTTGACTTGTCCAAGAACGTATACCTGTGCGTCCAATACCGTGGTTGCGGTGAGTACGTAGATCGTGACTGTCGAGGTAACAGACCGCGACTGGGCTCCTGTTGCCTTCCACTTCCAGAACGTGCCAAGAACCCACTCTCCTCCCAAGGAAGACAACCCAAGTGTAGCGACGATCAACGTGGCGATAATGACCGCAATCGTATTCTTTCCCATTCAAACCATCTCCAGATGCATCCTAGCAATAGCAGTTGATCGTGTCAAGAAAGTTCGTCAGCGTCAATGGTCGGAGGCGATACGTTCGCTGTTCTGAGACAAGTTGCCCTGGTTTGGAGAGTCGCAGGGAGAAAGGCGACTGATGCAACTGGTGCTATGACATGAGTTACGTGATGCGAAAGGATATTACAGACCTTTACAATTATCACTCGAATGGGGCGCTAGGCATGAACGGGACAGCTTTTGGGAGTATACTTGGAGTGAAGAGAACACAAGGAGGGAATTGACATGCGTAAAGGGATGGTGGCAGTTGTGCTGATGGCAGCGCTCCTCGGTATCTCTCTCCTCTTGCTGGCCCAAGAGCCGGTTGAGTCTATACTTAAGGGCGCTCCTACTGTTGATCAATACCCAGGGATGGAGGGTGTGTACATGTTGGACGAGGTTACGGAGACCTTGCCTGCTCAAGGGACTAGTACTTTCGTCATCCGCGATCGGGTGTGCCTGCTTACGCAGGAAGGGGTGAAGGATTACGGTGAGGTACAGATCCCCTACGACAAGGATAGTTCTGAGCTTCATTTGGACTACGCGCGTACCATCACTCCGGATGGAAAGGTAGTTATTCCAGATGATTCGGCAATCAATGAGGTGACTCTGCCTGCTGTACAAGACGCGCCGATGTATTCGAGCATCAAGCTGTACACGATCTCCATGCCTGCGCTCGAGC
>CAYQFN010000246.1:0-2118 GCA_964416685.1 uncultured Thermotogae bacterium
GACCCCTGATCGATCACTCGGGAGATCACCTGCCACAGCGCTAACTTACCAGCACGGGTAGATCCAAGTGCATCAACGATCCCCAATTGCTTAGCAACAGAGAACACTGTCCATACCGCTCCCACGGACAATCCCTGTTCCAGGCGAAGATCATCCTGCAGATTGACCAATGCCGAGAGATGGTGCTTGTGTGCGAGTGCTAATCGAATGGCCTCGATCTCCTCCGCTGTACAGGAGGAGAGATTAGCGATCGTGCGATGCTTGACTTTACCTTCCTCGCGGTATGACTCACGCAGCAGGTGGCGCTTGTAGCTCTTACCGGTCGATGTGTGGACGGTTGAAGTATCAACATACATAGTATACTGTAGTATACAGACATACTACCTTAATGTTAAGTGCTAACTATCATATATTAGTAACTACAATCTAGCAGAAAACACTGCCTGGAAACGGCTCTTGCCATTTAGCAAGGGGGAACATCCAATCCAGCAAGCAAGAAGATGACTAAGTTCGTCTATCTGCCCTGGTTCAAGAAAAGAACCAGATACATCAGTCACCGGGATGTATGTCAAGCAGCCATCGCCAAACCGGTTGGATGTCGATTCTTGTGCCGTTTACTTCTCTTTCTTCGCTCTGCGCAAACGTGAGAATCCTGCCCGTTGCGAGCTTGAGGGAGGTCATCGCTTCCACTAAGCCAGCGATCTCTCTCTTCTCATCCCTCGGGGTGAGCTCCCAGCAGACCTGAATCGCTTCGCTAGGTTGGGAACCAGTTTTCACGATGAAGTCGCACTCGTGCCTATTCTTGAAGTAGTAAGCTTCCCTTCCACGCCGGTAAAGCTCAATGGCAACCACGTTTTCGAGGATCTTACCGCGGTTTTCACTAAATGGCCTTCCGAGCGCAGCAAGCCCGGTATCTATGAGGTAAACCTTCTTCGGATTCATGAGCCGCCGCCGGGGCGAATAGGCGAATTTCTCTATTAGCAGGATGAAGAACGCTTCCTGTAAATAGTGAAGGTAATTGGAAATCGTACGCTTGCTTCCCGGTAGGTTGTTTGTCTTCAGGTACTTCTCGAACCGGCTTATGGAGAAGAGCCCCGAAAAGTCCTCAAGGAGTTCGCGCATAAGTACATCAAGAATATATCGAGCTTTGATGTTATAGCGGTCGAGGACGTCCTTGTAGAATACCGTTTGGAAGTACGACTGAAGAAGTCGGCGGCGTTCCGAAGAGGTCGCGAGCATGATAACTTCCGGGAATCCCCCATAGTTAAGATACTCTTCAAACGCGGGTATGATTTTCCCTCTTGCCGGGGTATAAACGGCTGCCTTACTATATGAAATCCCGCGATAGTGCAGGTATTCTTCGAATGAGAACGGCAACATCATCACGTCCTCATATCGCCCGCGCAGTTCCGTCGCGACTTCTCGCCCGAGGAGCTGTGAATTGCTTCCAGAGATGATTATTCTGAACCGGTGTTGGTTGTGAAGCGTGCGAAGGACCCGGCTCCAGTTTGGAAGGCGTTGGACCTCATCGAAGAACAGAAACTGCGGATACTGACCAGTGAGTTGCTGAAATACAGCGAAAAGCTCTTCCACCTCACTGGGTGAGAAGCCGGTTAATCGATAGTCTTCAAAGTCAAGGAATAAGATATCCTGCTTCGTCCATCGACCTGTATCGAGCAATGATTGAATGAGCTGGTACATGAAATACGTCTTGCCGGCGCGTCGCGGACCGACGATGGCCAATATGCGCTTGAGCCTCTCTGGATCGATATGGATTTCCTGACGTGGAATGAGCGGCGGAATCGTGGCCTCTTCCAGCCACTCTGCAACGATCGAAAGGAGCAATTCTCTATCCATGCTTATTGTTTACCTCGGTAAACAATTATACACGTTATTGTTTACTTGGCAACACAATCACTGCCGGTTCGCTATCGACACCGACACGATCTTCAAGAGGCATCCGTTCTCTTTGCCACAGGGAGGACTTGTAAGGCAGAAGTTCACTGGTACGAGGCGCATGGGGTTGGCAAGAAGAAGATAAAGATCAAACGGTCTTTAAGTTGAGGGGTTCCTTGTCGTTTCGAGTGGGTAGTGACCTGTAGGTAGTAACCTCTAGTT
>CAYQFN010000247.1:0-2095 GCA_964416685.1 uncultured Thermotogae bacterium
GACATAGAAAAGACGTCTCTCCTCCCTAATGATTTTGTCAGGGGTCTGCCCTAAAGGTGCTAGCAACGCGGAATCCGGATGCACCAGAGGGAACTGCCGATTAACCACCCGCAATACTATGGACACGTCGCTCTCTCCCCCCTTGTATCTGTGGACAGTGCTGACATCGATAGATTTCTTGGATTTTTTCATCTCCGCTAGAAAGCTACCGCCAAGACAATCACGAAGGTGCCTTTCGAACTCCCGAATGCTGATCGTGCCCAGCCGGTTCGTTCTGGTCAGCACGGAGTAACTCAGATAAGGATTGGGCAAGATGATCTGTGTAACCAGTTTCAGGTGCTTGGATGTAAGCGGGTCAATACTCTCTCCTCCATTGGGGCGCGTGACCAGATACTTCTTGTCTGCTTCGTACTGGTCGCGGTATTCCGGATACTTGCGCATTTCTACGTAAATGTCATCTACATAGCATACTTCAACGGTTCCTTGTCCGGCTCCCTCTCTTGGGATAGCGCGATCACCTGGTACATCTTCCATTAGGACATTGCCAGCAGTGACGATCTTCTCTTTACTCCGGCGATTCACCGGAACAACAAATCGCAAGTGAGAGGTCTCCTGATTCAGCTCCTCAAAGCAGTCGATATACCTCGTATCAGAACCGGCAAAACCGTTTATTGCTTGCCAGTTGTCTCCGACACAGAGAGTTCTGAGGCTGGGATTGCTTGTCGAGATGGCTCGCAACATTCTGTCGAAAAGCGCGCTGAAGTCTTGATACTCATCTATGAGAATCCACTTGAGTTTCTGCAGGTGGAACTGTCCACGAGTTTGATCTTGAACTACTAAGTTGCCGTGCGTCTTCTCAACGTGATGTGCAGCTAGTTCGAGCAGTGAGTCGTAGTCTGTGAATCCAGCTTTCTCCATTCTCTTCTCGTAAGACTGATAGACAAGCCACGCAATGCGACCGAAAGCTTTGACCTTAGCATCCGTCACATCGGCGCTTCGGTATCGCGCTCGAACATCCTTCGGCGCAAGTCTGGCCTTTTTTTGCAAGCGAGATGCATTGCCCTAACAGGCCTACAAGTCTCCGCGTTTGCTGATCCGAAATCTTGCTTATAATATCGGAAAGTTTGAGTTTCCTGCATTGAAAGTTGGCTTGCTCAAGAATCACCCTAAGGTGCCTCTCGAACCCCTCTCTGCCGAGCCGCGCGACTTCACTCGCATTCGTCTCAAGCAGCAGCTTATCCTTTGCTTGCGAGTACTCACGTTTTCGGGCCAACTCTTCGCGATACTGCTCAGTGGACTTCGACCAATAAGCGGGAACCTGAGCTGACGGCTGATGAGGGTCAATTGCCCAGTGCTCTAGGATAAGTTCTCTGCTAATGGAATCAAAGAGTGCGAAGTCAGGATGATAGAGTCTCTTATCCCAGAAGTAGCTTCGCTCGTATGGGTAATGAATGTCATGTTCGAGCAGGAAGTCGGCGATGATCTTTTCCCCTAGAGACTTGACATTCTCACCCCGGAGTGATGTTTGACACTCGTTGCGTCGGTACAAGTAGTAGTCTTCGCTGTCTGGATTCAGATCCACCTCTTGCGGTGACAACTCCCTTCTGAACATCAGCAGCGCAAGTGTCCAAAGCCGAGGGTGGGATCTCCGTACGTCCTTCCAGGTTTCTTCTAGGAATCTGCGGCGCTCTTGTTCATATACCTCCCTCTCCTGGTCATCTGAGAGGACCTTCGTCCAGCCACAGCCTTCTGCCAGGTGCCAGGCCAAGCTGTGAAACGTTCGGGCATTGGTGAATACCTCTTCGCCAAGGATCTCGTTTATTTTGAATCCAATGCCTTTTGCGGCAGTCCTGTTAAATGCCATAATGAGAATCTCATCTAGTTCTACGCCGAGCTTCTTATGGGGAAATATCCCAGTGGTTGTTAAAACTTGACGATGGCCTCGGCAGCAGTAAAGCTGTCGAAAAAGAAAAACAAAAGGAGGCCACCATCGTGAACGAAGGTAGCATATTGCAGGTATTGGGTCAAGTGGGAGCAGAGGAAGTAGGCAAGGTATTCCGCGAGTATCTACGGGGAGCAACACGAGAGATACTGG
>CAYQFN010000248.1:0-2065 GCA_964416685.1 uncultured Thermotogae bacterium
CTAGGAAGAACGACCTCTTGACCAAAGGTTGTATATTCTTTCTCAAACCACATCTGGCCTGCCCATCAACATACTCTGGTATAGTCCCAAGGGTGCGCTGAACTTTTTCCATTGCGGGCAATGCCTCCACGGGAATCCAGGCCGTACGCGTGGGAAGTACAATCCTGACCAAGACCCAAACGTGTTCGCCATCGGGGCCAACCTTCTTGTGCAATAAGATGTGTCTGATATCCATTGGACGCCAGTACTCCCTCTGTATAGGCAGCAAAATCAGGATTCATCCACTCTGTTGAGGCGAAGTAGCGACCGGAGCCGAGCCCGTAGTCGCCGAGTAGGTCCTGAAGGTTTTTCATTGCAGTTTGCAGTGAGAGCAGTTCGGTAGCTGAGTAAGCATTCGTATTTGGTGAAAGGACGGTGAGTTCATCAGCCCCGAGCACGGGCAGCCACAGGACAACCACGATCAACACCGCCAGACAGAATCGTTTTGTCATTGTTCCCTCCTTGTCCCTTCAGTATAGCAGAAACCAGAGAGGGATATTCGCTTGGCACAGATGTTCAGTGCGACACTGTGTGACGACTCAGGTCCGGCAGTTCACCCGCTTTCTGTAACGCCAGCTTCGAGGTGATTGGGCCAATCAGTTCGTGAATCACCGTTGCCCCAATTGTCACGCTCACAATAATGTTGCCGATATCAGCAAACGCGGGATTCTGCCGCATGATCAACGCAAGACCGATGACAATTCCCCCCTGCGGCAGAAGCCCCCAGCCAGTGTATCGCCTTACAGTCTTCGATGCATGCGCAAGAGTGGCTCCAGCGAACGCACCGCTGAGCTTGCCGATAGCGCGAAACACGACAAAGAGCAACACGAGCGGGAGGAACTTGGCCAGAACCGAGAAATCAAGGTACATGCCGCTGATCGTGAAGAAGAGTACAAAGACAAGCGGTTCTGCGTACTCCTCGATCAGGCGGAAGATGCGATCCCGCTGTCGTCCGAAGTTGACAACGGTAATCCCCACCGTCATCGTGGCCAGCAATTGGTCAAGATCAAATACAGTGGCCAGCCCGTAACAAAGAGCGAGTATGGCGATGATGATGACGATGTGCAGCCCGTCCGGAGCGTTGTGAAATGCCCGCGTGGCAAAGTGGAAGAGAAGACCGCATGCTACACCAAGGGCGATCGACGCAGCAATGGTCGCGAGCGGCGTGAGCAGTGATCCGACGTGTAGAGCCGTACCTGCGCTGAAGACAGCAGCAAGAGCAGTAGCCACACTAAAATTCATGATCCCAAGTGCATCATCAAGAGCTGCAACACCCATGATAGTGAAGGATACGGGCCCCTTCGCCTTGTACTGGTGCATCACCGCCAGTGTCGCCGATGGATCGGTGGGAGAGGCGAGCGCACCAAGCAGAAGGCCCAACGGCAGGTATGTGGCCATGAACGTTGCGCCTTGAATGTGGGCAATATGGGGAAGGGCAACCAGCGCACCAAGCGTCACCATCAACGCTGCCAGTTCCGCCTCGGCGATCGCTATGAACGCGATCCCCTTTCCAAGCTCTCGCAACGGGCCAAGGGCAAGTGTGCCTCCAACAGAGAAGGTGAGGAGAGCAAGACAGAGATTGGTGAATGGCTCCGATGATTGAACAAAAGAAATGGGCACAATGTGAAAAATCTCAGGATTAAGCAAGATCCCCGCCAAGATGTATCCGGTGACGCGCGGAAAACCCAGCTTCTCCGCCAACTCACCCAGTATGATGCCTACAGTGAGCAGCACACCGATTACTAATAGCGTATTCATGGTTAATACCTCGTTATTGACGTTTGAACGTGAAGTGTTGTCTATGATACTTTTCCCTGAAGTGTACGCCCACTTGCTGGCATTGGCAAGACTGAACGGCTCTAATGCTCAAAGAGATACGGCTTCTATTCCCCTCCTTAAGAGAGAGCGAAGGGCACGTGCTCCTACGGGCGTGAGTAATCGACACAAACTACTTACGCTCAGCGACTTCCTTCCTCTTGACTATCGGCGATAATTGTGCTAGAGTAATATCAGAATCTTTTACAAA
>CAYQFN010000249.1:0-2052 GCA_964416685.1 uncultured Thermotogae bacterium
TTTAGGGCAGACCCCTGACAAAATCATTAGGGAGGAGAGACGTCTTTTCTATGTCGCTATCTCACGAGCAAAGGAGAGGTTGATCCTGGTGACCGAGAGAAATCGTGAATCCCTCTTCCTCGAGGAGATCACCGGCCGGACCTTCTAAGGCAAGTCGTGATGCAGCGAGTTGCGTTCGACTTTGGAGAAAATCCTAGAGTGGGCAAACAGATCTTACTGCCTTTTGATGATCACGAGTTGTCCCAGGCAAACCTGTAGCAAATGGTCACACTAGAGGAACGAGGTGTAACAAATCTGCGCACAGTGGTTATAGAGAGTGTCGAAGCCCTGGAACTCAGGAAGATGCTGAAGATTTGGAGAAGGCAAACGCAACTGCAGCCGGGAGAAAACCCAAATAGGACTTAGCATCTTCAGTGAATTGCCTCCTCGCAAACGCAGAAGGTATCAAGAAGCGTATGAGTAGAATATCCCAATAAGGGAACACCCCTATGTTTACTTAAGACACAATCTCAGCAATCCTGGTCAGTATCAAAACTGTTTTGCTTAGACATTCTCACGTCACAGGATAAGTGACTCCTTGCTGGATATATCCTCCAGGCTCTTGGTCTTTATCAACACCTCACCGTTCGTGCGATGAGGTAGGAACTCAATGACACGGTCTCGCCTGCGAGAAAGAGGAGCCGACTGCGCCAAGATCTGTAGCGAGTAATGGGAATTGGGGCGGGATACGCGGAAAGGTTGAGATCAGAGGCGATAGTCATCGCCCGCGATCTTGCGGCCCCTTTCCCAAACGAAGTACCCCGCCGCAAGCGGACGGTGTATCAAGAGGCTTTGTGAGAAGCACGCCCCAAAGGGCCG
Source organism: uncultured Thermotogae bacterium (assembly GCA_964416685.1). GTDB lineage: Bacteria > Bipolaricaulota > Bipolaricaulia > UBA7950 > UBA9294 > M55B144. Next base: position 859 of record CAYQFN010000249.1, read on the forward strand.
GGAATCAACCCCTGCAGGAGATTGACTATTCAACTTGCAGTATCACCTCGGGGCGCTCTCCCTGCCGGCGAGCGCTCACCAGTCGGAATAGATCCTCGAACGACTCCGCCAGAGCCGCCAGTGTTTCAGCGACCGTCTCCTTCTTGGAGACCACAGGCTGAATCGGTTTTGTATCGCGCATGCGCATGAAGTTCGGGCTGAGAAGGCCGCTCACAACCGCTTCGCACCCGGAGAGGAGGCCGGTAATGCCCTTCAACTTCTTCGGGTCGGCGTGACGCTCCTCCTCGGGAGAGGTGTTGTCGATGGTCTCCACGAGGTGATACTCACCGTTTTCATACAGCTCGTACACACGAAACTGAGGGCAATCGCCGAAGTGCCTGCGAGGTATCACTTCCCCCTCGCAGGCGATGGCCAGTTGGATCCTTCTTCGATGTTCGTTACTCATGCAATTGCTCCCGTTGGGCATGCATCTACACACGCACGACAGCCCTTGCAACGTGATTGGTCAAGCTTCGCTTTTCCATTGACAATCGACAGGGCACCGGTCGGGCAAACAGATACACACTTTCCACAGCCAATGCACTTCTCGGCATCTATTGTGATCGCCGCAGTCTCTGTTGATTGTCCTTGTCCGCGAAGACCAACTCCTCGGCCACGTCCCATTCCCAGGCCACGGCCGCGACCACGGCCTCCTCCTCTCGGTCCGGTTCCATCTCCAAATGGCATCTTACCTCTCCTCATTCTCGCTACTGGGCGAGGCCTAATCTTACGACAGGGCATTCCGCTTCTCAAAAAGCTCATCGATCAGAAACTAGCCGCTGCGCTTGAGCCTTCCAGTGCGCTTGGCGTAGCGCTCGACGAAACGGAAGAGGACCAGCCCAACCGCGATGACGGCGATTCTCGCACCAAACAGTAGAAACACGGTGGGAAGCAGCATCACCGTCCTCTCACCATGCAACAGGCATCCGCGCATCCCGTCGATCACGTACGTCGCAGGGGCACGCCTTGGCGATCATGTTCAGCCAGGAAGGGAGGGTCTACGCCGGGGATGTTCGCGCCCGACAGATCGAGGCGGAAGAACGAGGCGACGATCACCAAGATGATGAGCGTTCGCAACACGCCGTATCCGATAGCGAACAGGGTCGTTTCCAGAAGGTGCGTCGGTCGCGAAACCGGTGCCATAAACGTGTATTC
>CAYQFN010000250.1:0-2040 GCA_964416685.1 uncultured Thermotogae bacterium
CTGCGGGAGGATGCTCTTGATCTCTCTCATCACTCGTAAGTCATGCCCCGTCACTCATCACGGTCTTTCGCCAGTCAGAGGAATGCACTAAGATGGTGATGCGTTTCCCGTCTTTCCTGGTCACTGGTGGCGCAATAGGGAATCGCACGTAGCTACAATGGATTGAATCTACCAAACGCAAGTCCATAAAAGGGGTGAGTGATCGTGAACGCTGACATCGGAAAATTGGCAATAATCGCAGCAGTATTTGGTGTATTGCTGTTCGGAGGGTTGTTTATAAACCAGCAACAGGTACCGGAAGCTGCACCTCAGCCTGTCGTTGACCAGGAACCCGCCGTTGCGGCACCGGCTGCTCCCCAGCTCTCACTGGAAATGCTCGGGCCGGTCTATTCGGAGAAAGCGGTGTACAGTGACGATCTAATCCGCGTATCGTTCAAGACGCCACTCACCGAGAATGGAATCGAAAGCGCGCTTCCGTTCTGGCTGCACAACGTGTCAAGTGATGTGATCACTGTTCTCTGGAATCGCTGTTCACTGCAACTGCCCTCCGGAAACACGGTGAATATCGTGAACAAGGGACCAGAAGATGGTGTTAAGAGCTTGATTGTGGGCCGCTCTATCTCCATTGCACCCGGTGGAGATCTGTTTGACACTGCTGTCCCAATCTCTGAGGTCTCGAAAACGGACACAGGCTGGGCGATTACCTCTGATGTCCTCGATCAAGGCCCGTTTCAGTTCGTCCTTGCCTTGGAAGTGGGTGGAGACTGCGCGCCGCGGCAGATTAAGTACTACACGTTCCAGTTTATCATCCGCTAGGAAGCGGGAATAAACACCACCAGCGCTGAGGCAACGGCACACGGGTGCTTGACGTCGAGTATTGCCGAATAGTCGGAAAGGGAGAACGATAGGATCTTAAACGTCGCATCGGGCCCGATGTACTTGGCGATGACAGGAAGGATATAGCGCTGATCGCTTCGCAGGATCTCGTTGGAGTCACAGAAGGCTTCATCGAGGTCCTGTTTACATACCGCCAACTCAAGGATTCGTGCACATTCGCGACGGAAAAATGGCTCCAGCTCTTCTTCAGCAAGGTCAAGCATCTCCTCCGCGGGGGTGTATGCCGTACCGTAGTGTACAAGGTCCCCGGTTGTGACGATTGCGGTGTCCGAATCGAGCACTCCTTCAAGAAGATCGGCAAGGCCATCCGCAACGTCGAACGAACCATTCACTGGATCGCGCGTCATCCCTACATAGAGCGGTGACACGGGGATGGGCGCACGGCCGTACACCCGCGCATAGAGGGCCATCAATGAGAAGAACGAGTCTAATGAGAACTCATTCCTGAGCACGCCGATCCGATCGACACGCAGATCCTTCGTTGGAGTACCAGCGATCCTTTCACAGGGGATCTTGCCAAACGCGGTGTCGATCTCGCGACAATCGGGCACGAACCCTCCCCGCAATGAGGCAAACGCGTCCAGTCGCTCGTGCGATGAACGCTCATCATCGACAGCCGTGCGATAGAGCGCGTCATATGGTGCGGGAAGCACGGAAGTGTGCAGCACCCCCAGAGCGACGACACGCTTGACCCCAGCGCGGTAGAGGGCTGAAACAACGCGTGTTTGCAGTGGGCCAATGTAGTGCACGGCGGTGTGAGGAAAAGACAGGATCGCTCCGCGCCGAACAAGTATGTCGATCTCTTCGCCTTCCTGCGAAGCGGCAAACAGCCCCTCAAGATATGTCCCTATCCCCGGTTGCAGCATCTCGTCGCGATAGTAGCTCTTCCAGTCCATGGCTACATTATACAGGAATCGGAGTTCCCGGCCGTATCTTCTGCCTGTGCCAGCGCCTGTCTGCGTCCGAAGGACAGGCAGGCGGCAGACGGGAGTGGGCAGCGACTTCTAGTTCCGGTGCACGCGGAAGTGATGCTCTAAGAATTCACGAAGAAGAGACATCCATGACCTGTCAATGAGGTGATTGCTGTGATCTTGAGAAGACCAAGTAAGATCAAGTCCTTTGTCCTCCTCCTCCTCTTTCTTC
>CAYQFN010000251.1:0-2028 GCA_964416685.1 uncultured Thermotogae bacterium
GCCATCCTCTTTCTGAATACTCTTACTGTCGTGAGCGGCGGATCGGTATGGGGGGCGATCACGCCATCATCGAAACCAACGATGGCGACGTCATCAGGGATCTCCAAACCCTCCTCCTTTGTTGCCCTGATCGCTCCGGCAGCCGTCGGGTCATTCGCTGCGAAGATAGCTGGAGGAGCTTCCCGTTCAAGCAACTTCTTCATCGCTACATATCCATGATCTGGCGGTGTAAGCCCTTCTACAACAAGATCGGCGTTGTATTCTAGGCCGTATTCTTTAAGAGCCAACTTGTAGCCTTCAAACCTCTCCTTGAAACTCAGGTCGTTCAGTCGCTCGACAATAAACCCGATCTTTCGATAGCCTAAGGTGATCAGATACTCAACCGCTTTGTAAGCCCCTCCGATGTTATCGATCGCTATGGAGTTTACTCCCTCGAGATGATTGTCCACTAAAACTAGTGGTGTATCCTTTAATGAGAGAATTAGGTCTTTACATATATCGCAACCCATAAGTATTAGCCCATCTATACGTCTTTCCTTCACGCATCGTGGAAGAGAGGGTCCACCATCGGTAGTCGAGAATATGAGATGGTATCCCTGATTCTCTGCCTCCTCTTCAACTCCCATTATAATCATTCCATAAAAGGAGCTAAGGAAAGGTCTATGTCTCTTATTGATGACGATTCCTATATTTCCCGTCTTGTTCGTCGCCAGCCCTTTTGCGTTTATGTTCGGGTAGTAGTCGAGCTCCCGAGCGATCTGGCAGATCCTCTCTCGGGTGGCTTTGCTCATCCTTCCCCTGCTATTGAGCGCCCGCGAGACGGTGGAGGGAGCAACCTTCGCTCGTTCGGCGATGTCCTTTATCGTAATGCCCATAATAAACAAATAGTAATGACTTGGCCCCAATGCCTCAAGCGCTCGTCCGAGATTATTCTTGTTTCCCCACCGCGACGAGGTATAGATCGGCGACGTTCGTGCCGGTGGGACCGGTGATAAGCAGATCTCCGGCTTTCTCCAAGGCGTGATAGGCATTGTTCTGCGCGAGGTATTCTTCCGGAACGATCCCGCGGTCGCGCATCCGCCCGGTCGTTTCTCCATCGACGATCCCTCCGGCGGCATCGGTCGGGCCGTCACGCCCGTCGGTTCCGATAGAGGCGATCACCACCCTCGACAACCCCTCGATCCCCATGGCGGCCGAGAGGGCGAGCTCTTGGTTCCGCCCTCCCTTCCCGTTTCCACGCACGGTGACCGTCGTCTCACCGGCGGCGAGGATCAGCGCAGGAAGAGGGAGAGGTCGCTTGTGCAATACTTCCTCCCTGGCGATGGCGGCAAGGACCTTCCCCACCTCGCGCGCCTCCCCTTCGAGGGTGGTCGTGAGAAGGAGCGTGTGATACCCCAGACGCTTCCCTTCCGTAAGTGCGGCCCCCGCAGCAACCGATCCCGAGCCGATGATCGTCGTCGTCACCCGGGAGAACGCCTCTTCCCCTGGTTTAGGCGTCTCGTCGAACTCGCCGCGAACGCCGGCCTCAATCCGCTCCCGCACCGAATGCGGAACCTCCTCCCACAGCCGATAGCGCTGCAGGATCCGTGCGGCATCGGTGTAGGTGGTCGGGTCGGGGACGGTCGGCCCGGAGGCGATCGCGTTCAAGGGGTCGCCGGGGACGTCGGAGAGGACGAGAGCAAGGACCCGGGCGGGGAACGCCCGCCGCGCTAGCTGCCCGCCTTTCACCTGGGAGAGGTGCTTGCGCACCGTGTTCACCTCTTGGATCTTCGCCCCAGAGCGAAGGAGGAGCTCGTTCGTCGCGGTGATAGCGGAGAGTTCGATCCCTAAAGCAGGGAGGGTGAGGAGGGCCGACCCCCCGCCCGAGATGAGGACGATCACGAGATCCTGCTCGTTCGCCTCATCGAGGAGGGCCGCAATCCGCTTTGCCGCTGCAAGACCCCGCGCGTCGGGAACCGGGTGAGACGCCTCCACAACCTCCACTCTCCGGGTGGGGACCCTGTACCCGTCGGCCGTGACGATGAGCCC
>CAYQFN010000252.1:0-1987 GCA_964416685.1 uncultured Thermotogae bacterium
TCTGCCACGTTGCTAGACAGCGAACGGGCGAGAGGGAATGCCTATTTCTCACGCAGAGAAAAGTAAAAGCATTGGAAAAAAGGGGACAGGCTACTTTTTCATTTGGAGGGCCAAGGAAACGGCGTATCCTTTTTTCACTTGAGAGCCAAGTTCAACATCTTGACAGGGCGAGGGTGGTAATAGTACATTAATGCCCTAATGTACAGGAAGAAACGGTGGCCAAGTTTGCATGTGTTGCGATTGACTTCCGTGATTCTGTTCTTCGCTATACTGGCCGTGTGTACAGACGTCATTGCGTTGGCACAGAATATTGATCTGAATCCGGATGTGACGTTCTCTTTCGCAGGCGACACCGTAGGCCTTGCTGAGCAGGAATTGGATGTTACGCTCCCTGTGGATGTTTCGTTTTCAGTTGGAAGCGTGGCTGTCGATCTCGACGTAAGTGCGGATGCCGTTTCAAGCGAGATGCGGCTCGATACATTGCCTGCACTGCACGGCGACGTCGCTTCTCTCCCTGCGAGCGCTCTTAAGGACACGCTGAACCTGTCCCTATCGCAGGCGGATGCTGCAATCGATGCGATCAGAAGCGCCGGGAGCGCTATCTCGATCGACGTGTTGTACGACCAGCTCAAGATCATCGAGAAGGCGCTCGATGCCAACTTTATCGATCTCGTTGATGACTCACTAAGCCTTCCGTCGATGACAAAGGCAAGGCTCCTTCTGATCGCTAAGCCGATCGAGCAGCGCTACGATTACCTGAAGTACATCACAAACAAGATTAAGAGCTATGCGCGGGATGAAGTAAAGGATGAATTTGCTGTGCTTCTAGGAGAAATCGTGCTTGATCTCGCGGATGGAGATAGTGCTGCCTATTGCGCACATCTGGTTGAGGTCCTGGCGCGCGTGGAACAGTACCGTGGAACGATGATCAAACAGGAAGAGGCGGATCGGATCAGGGACAAGGCTGACTCACTTCTGCGCAAGATAACTGAGAACGGGGTTAACAGGGCGTGTGACGTTGATCTCTCAACCACCATCGCTGGTATCGACCTCGATGGTGCGCTCAGTTGGGAGACGGGTGACTATCGCGCCCCGAGCAAGGACGTGTGCGCCGATGGATTGGATCTCAAGGCCAGCTACACGAGCCATGATTGGGACCTCTCGATCGACTACCAGCGGGAGTGGCGCGATTACATGGATCTGTTGAAGGATGATAGCGATCGAATTGAGCATAGCCTGGACGTTTCTGTCTCACGCGATGTCGATCCGTGGAGTGCCGATCTCTCCCTATCGTTTGATCATGACTTCTACCCGAACGACATCGACGCGGAGATCGAGCTGGATCGGGTTGCACAGGCGAGCGCCGCAATCATTGATCTCCTGGATCACGTACTTGGGCTGCACCTTTCAGCAAGGTTGGAGGATCGCCTGGTCAAAGATCTGGGAGAAGAGGGCGCATTGGGCGCGCTTGCGATCGGGGATAGAAGCAAGGCGGTCGATTGCCTGGAGGACTTCGTCGATCATCTTCTCGATGCCGAGTGGGACGGTGATATCGAGCCCGATACCTCGCAGGCGTTGATCGCCATGGCGCGTGGCATCCTGCCGCGTCGGACAATTCAGAACATCGACATCCCTCTATCGCTCGGTTTCCCATTTCGTGACGGCGATGCGACGATCGATCTCGAGTGGGAGAGTAAGGCTTACCCAGCGGACAGTCCACTTGATCACGATACGTCGACCGCGAAAGCGAGCTACACGAGGGAAGAGTCAGTATTTACCCTCAGCGGCTATCTCAAGCGCGAGGAGCTCGTTTATCCGAATGCGACGACGAAGCACCGCTTGCTCCAGGAATGGGAGGGAGAGGTAGACAAGGAGATGGCCTGCGGCGATCTTGCGCTGACGCTCTTTCATCAACAGACGACCTACCCGCTTGCGAGCAAGAAGGATCAGTCGGTCCGGAAGCTCGATCTTGACGCTGACATTGATA
>CAYQFN010000253.1:0-1604 GCA_964416685.1 uncultured Thermotogae bacterium
TCAACTCAGATGTACCGAGCAGCAATACGATTCACGCCAAGGCGACGATTGACAACAAGACTGTTACTACGGATCTTGTTGTGGAGACGGGCGATACAGGCAGCGATCCTGACGCAACTAAGGACTATACGTATCAGGAAGCGCAGATCACGCTGACGCCTCAATCTGCGACGAACGAAGTAGGCGAGCCCCACCAGCTGACGGCGACGGTGCAGGTGCACGAAGGTGGAACGAGTGGGAGCTGGGAGAACGCGCCGGATGGAACGCCGGTAGAGTTCACGGTCAGTGGTGGAGCTGAGTTTGTTGGTGGCGGGACAACGAAGACGGTGAACACCGTGGACGGGATTGCGCAGGCCACAATCAACTCAGATGTACCGAGCAGCAATACGATTCACGCCAAGGCGACGATTGACAATCCTGCGAGTGCAGACTTGGTAGTGAAGACAGATGGTATTTCGCCCAACAGTGGTGACGCTGAGAAGACGTACGTTGACGCCAAGATCACTCTTAGTCCGCTAACTGCCACCAACGAGGTGGAAGCCCCTCATACTTTCTATGCTGTAGTAAAAGTGAATACCGGATCAGGTTGGGCTGCAGTGGCTGGTGCGACAGTGACCTTTACTCTGGAGAATAACACTGCAGGAGCCACCATCGTCGACTCTGACACAACGACAGACGCGAATGGCCAAGTATGGGTCAAGATCAACTCAAGCGCCCCGGGAAGTGTGGAAATTTACGCCAGCACCGCGATTAGCGTAGGCGGGATCACCCTTACGCGGGCAACTGACGGTACTGGTGAGAGCAGTAGGAACGCCAAGAAAATCTACGTCACCACTGGGATCAAGATCGAGAAGTCGACCAACAATGATGATGCTGATAATCCTCCAGGGCCAATAGTTCCAAAAGGTTCAACGGTTTATTGGGCCTACGAAGTCACCAATACCGGGGATACTCCCATCTCCAATGTCCAAGTAAGCGATGACAACGGAACTCCAGGAAATAGTGGGGATGACTTCCCACCAGCTTTTGCAGGAGGGGACAGCAATGGCAACGGTCTCTTAGACGTAGGCGAAACCTGGGATTACCGAGCCAGCGGAACAGCGATTGCTGGTCAATACGAGAACGTGGTAACTGTTACGGGCCAACCCTTAGTGGGTAATCAAGTTACTAGTAGTGACTTTAGCCACTACTTCGGTGCTAATCCAGCGATTGATATCATCAAGAGTGGAACGTTGGACAAGACGGTGGTGCTCCCGAACGATCGCGCAGATGTTGGGGATAAGATCGACTACACGTTCACGGTGACGAACACAGGGAACGTGCCCCTGACCAACGTAACAGTGACCGACCCCAAGGTGACGGTGAGCGGTGGTCCGATCTCACTTGCTCCGGGAGCCTCGGATAGCACAACCTTTACAGCAACCTACACACTTACCCAGACGGATATCAATGCCGGGAAGGTAGACAACACTGCCAAGGCCACTGGGAAGGATCCAGACCAAGGCGATGTTACCGATACTGATGACGAGACAGTGACAATCCCACAGGGTCCAGCGATTGATATCATCAAGAGTGGAACGTTGGACAAGACGGTGGTGCTCCCG
>CAYQFN010000253.1:1704-1969 GCA_964416685.1 uncultured Thermotogae bacterium
TACCGATACTGATGACGAGACAGTGACAATCCCACAGGGTCCAGCGATTGATATCGAGAAGTCTACTAACGGTCAGGATGCTGACGTTGCGCCAGGGCCAAGCCTGGTTGTGGGTGCTCCTATTACCTGGACCTACGTGGTGACCAACAGCGGAAATGTGACACTCACCGACATTCAGGTTACTGACAGTGTCTTGGGAGCGGTAGGAACGATCGCTTCGCTGGCGCCGGGTGTGTCACAGACACTGACGATGAACGGCACCGCG
>CAYQFN010000254.1:0-1952 GCA_964416685.1 uncultured Thermotogae bacterium
AAATGCTCATATTAACATGTCAAGCAAAAATGTAATACTCATCATATTTAAACTTATTATATAACATATTTTACAATAAATCAATAATATTAGTGTTTGAATTAGCAGATGATCCGCCGAAATTTAGTGCAGACGGACCTATCTATCGGAAAACAAAAAATACTACTTGAAAATATGTATGGAAGAGTGGTATAATAGGTAAAATTATAATAATCAACAAGGGTGGTTTTATGAAAAAAAGTTTATTTCATTTTAAAAATCATTTTATTCATAATTTAAATTGGGGGTGTTTATGAAACGAACTGTTTTCATAGTTGTATTGCTTGTATTATCAATCGGTATTCCGGTGTTAGCGGAATCCAATGATTCACTATCAACCGAATTGGAAAATCCTGTATTACAAAAGCAGGAATTAAAGTTGCCGTGGTATAAGAATGTGAACTATACACTCGGGTATAACGGAGGATTATGCTGGGTAGGAAGAGATCTAAATTATTATTATGATAGTATAAGTATATATGATTATTTATTCGGTGAAATTACCCGTATAGTAGGGGAAATTTATTGGCTTAATTCAATAGAAGCAGGAGTGAGTATACCTGACAAAAGCAGAATTATTGATGTGGGTTTAGGATATGGTATGGAGAATATTGTAGGAGATTTGCACTTTACATGCTATAACTTTAGAATCGGACGTCTGAAAAAATTTTACTTATATATATCATATTCGGATTTGAAATTAAATAATATTATACCGGGGTTGGAATTAAATTACAGTCCGGTATATGGAACAGAGTATAATTATGACACAACGGGTGTTCTTGAGACACGCAATATAAGAAGGGACTTAATAGGAGGAGGCATATATTTAAAGTTTTGTAATACGAACAAGAATAAAAAGAGGTCAGTATTTGATCCTTATTTAATGATAAAGATAGCAGGTTCACATGAAATTTACAATACATCCCCGAATAGAGACATAAGGAAAAAGGAATTAAATGTATGGTATGCGGGAATATATGAAGGATTTAATTTAAATATAACAGGAAGAAAAGAAACAAATTATTTCCATACAAATGGAAGAACAAAGGATTCAACAGAAGAGAATTTAAATCCTGTATTATATCAACAAGAGATTAAATTACCGTGGTATAAGAAAATGAACTATACACTCGGATATAATATCGGATTATGCTTAAGGGGTTCAGATTTGAATTCTTACCCACATGGTGGTCTTGATATAGGAGGAGCTTTTGTAGGGAAATTCTATTTGCTAAATTCAATAGAGGCGGGAGTGAGGATTCCGATTGATAACAAAATTATCGAAACAGGCTTAGGTTATGGATGGGCAAATATAAATTCAGGAAATTTTGAGACAAGATTTCCTGATACTTTAGTTAATAATATAACTGTAAATTCAGCAGAACTTGGTATTGGAAACATAAGCAAATTATATATATACACAGGATATAAAATATCAAGCATAGCATATGGAGGATTGGAATTAGATTATTGTAGAGGATATGGAGCAGAAGTTTATTATCCGTATGTTTATCCTAATTCATTTGTTGATGCTAGAAGAGATCTTTTAGGTGGAGGATGTTATATAAAGATAAGTCCGACAATAACATTAAACGGAAATTTGGGGATAAATCCATATTTAATGTTTAAAATAGGGAAAGTATATGAAGTTCACAGCACATCGCCATACAGCGGATTATGGGATAAGAAATTAACAATATGGTTTACGGGATTATACGGAGGATTTAATTTTAACATAGGAGGGGAGAGATGAAAAAGATGTTGTTAATAATAATGATTTTATTTCATTTTAAAAATCATTTTATTCATAATTTAAATTGAGGGTATTAATGAAACGAACTGTTTTCATAGTTGTATTGCTTGTATTATCAATCGGTATTCCGATGTTAGCGGAATCCAATGATTTACTA
>CAYQFN010000255.1:0-1944 GCA_964416685.1 uncultured Thermotogae bacterium
GTTACGATAGAGGAAGTACCGTGGGGGCTCCCCCAGAGTCGCAGGCTGCCGTAGATGCCTCCTGCAGCTATAGCAAGCACAATACAAAAGATAACCAATTTCCTGTGTCGCAATTTGTTCATGGCAACCATTCCTCCCAGTCTGTTTCAAGGCCGAGGCAAGCACGATACTTCAGGTAAGCAATTAAAGAAGACGCCTCTGTTTCCGCTTCTGTTCGATAGAATTCCTGTTTCTCGGCATTGAACTCCCGCCACTCTGTAGGACTCAATAGACCGGCGGCCATCTTCGCTTGGTCAATGGTCTCTTCCAAAGACCACTTCTGCTGTTCAAGTTTGAGTTGGGCGATCTCTTCCATTGCCTCTTGCAGGGAAGCCTTTTGGTTGAGGATGTCATTACGTGCTTGTTCTTGTGCGGCGAGCAGTTGTTGTTTGGCGAGTTGAAGGGTGAGCTGAGCAACCTTCACATCGGTTTTTCTCGCGGGATCGAAGAGGTCAAACGCGATTCCTATCCCCATCTTCCATCCGTCCTCGTTTATGCCAGCATCAAGCGATAGCTTAGGAAGAGCATCCCCACGCGTTACCTGTAAATACTTTTCCGCCGTTGTAAGGGTGGCTTGTGCGCTCTTTACCGCAGAAGTAGCGGCTATGGCCGAAGAAGGGATGTTTTTTTGCAGTAGATCCTCCATTGCTGCGAGCAGCTGATCGACTGGTAACTCCAGTGGCAGGGGTTCATAATCTTGATCGATCCCTATCGTCCGATAGAATGCCTCCTTTGCAGCAGCGTAGCTGTTTTGTTTTTTCTTTAACGCAATCTGCGCTTTCAATAAAGTAAGCTTAGCTTCCAACAGAGATGTTTTTCCTTTTTTACCGCTTTGTACCTGTTTTTCGGCTATTACGAGATCTTTTTGTGCTGTTTGCAGATCCGCCTTCGCCTCTTCCAGCTGGCCTTTTTTTGTCAGTAACCCGCTGAACTGATTGATGACATCCAACACCAATTCGTCTCTAGTCTGTTGCAACGCCAGGCGGGCGTCAGCAACGGCGCTCTCTTTTCCATTTAACTCTTTTGCCCCATTATCAACTTGATTGAAGGCCACATTTTGGGATAAGGAAATACCCCAGGACTGTATGCTTGCCTTACCCGTAATGCGGTCCAACTGTGCACTTAAACTAGCGTTCAAGTCAGTTCCCCACGGAAGGGAGAGGCCAGCAGCAAAGGTCCCCTGAATATCCGTAGCAAGTCCTGTTACCGAAGAAAATGCAGGTAACTGCATATTGAAACTGATCGAAGGAAAATACGCTGAGGCGCGAGCAGCTTGCAGTTTAAACTTTGCCAGACGAAGGCCAAGTTCAGACTGGCTGATATCAGGATTGTGGATAAGTGCAAGCTCGATCGCCTTATGGACGGAGATCTGCAAGATTTCGGCGCTGACGTCTTTGCTCGCTTGCCCAGCGTAGACCGGACAGGCTGTTGTTAATAGGCTTAACAGGATCATTAGTGCCGTAAGCGCATTTATCGCTTTTTTCATCGTCCTACCTCTTTTTCGCGTTTGTCGTTAGGAACTGATCGCATCTAGGTATCATCATAGATAATGAGGATGAAAAGGTGTTGAAGAAAAGATTAAGAGAAGTTAAAGAAGTGAAGCAACAAGAAGTTTTAGGGATGTCCAGTTAGTTATTAAACCCGACCTTCACGCACCTTTGGCCATCATGCATCGATGAAATCGCAGCGCGAGAGCTGTAGCACACCAAAGTAAGAGCCAAAAGAGCGTTATTGGTAGCGAGACGTCCCTTATCCGGATATTCTTCAACACGGGAGGCAAGATGCAGACTACAAACATCAGACGACGGTCGATGGTACTGGCAACCGAGGGGATGGTGGCGACTAGTCAGCCGCTGGCCGTACAGGTGGGGATCGATGTCCTGAAGAGAGGAGGAAACGCGATCG
>CAYQFN010000256.1:0-1926 GCA_964416685.1 uncultured Thermotogae bacterium
TGAGGGTCACCTGGTGTCCCCGGTGTACGGTCGGCTGGAATCCCCACCCAAGATCACTTAAATATCCTTTATGTTGAGCAAACATGGAGATGGGTATGGAGCGGGTACATATGAATGACAAGAATAAGCATTCACTGTCGAACGCCTGCACAGAGATTCCTCTCTTGCAATAGCCTCGCGAGGCGCCAGTGTCACGCCCTTGTTCTTAGTGTTATTCTCACCTTAGCGGCGCGGTTTGCGATGATGCTGATGGTAGAGCAGTTCAGCCCCACGAAGGCAGCCACCTCTTTGGTCCTACACTTGTGAAGATGAACGGTCCAGTCCAGTAAATCTGCTCGATGGAAAGGGGGAGTTCCGAACAGGTTGTCTCAACTACTTGAACAGCCCGTTCATCAGAATTTCCACTCCTCCCCTTGGGAAAATCCGCCGACGTGCTCTGGGATCGCGCCGAAAAGGAGCGTCTCTCCGGTAACGATCGCTCGCTCACCGAAGCGGTCACGGATGCGATCGATGGCAGCGTTCAATCGCTCGCGTCGCCGGTCTTCGTACAGCAAATATCTTGAATACCCTACTTTATCAGTGAGGTTACTCACGGAGACCCCAACCTGAGAGACGCTCTCTGGTTGAATGTGCATCTTGCGCTGGATGGCGAGGCAAGCGTTGTAGATCGTCTCCCCATCGTCGGTGGAGAAGGGGAGCGTGATCTGCTTGCCGTAGTGCGGGCCCATAGAGCCGAGGCGAAAGCCGAAGTAGACCGTGCGTCCCACATAGCCAAGCTTGCGCATTCGACGGGCCACCTTATCGCACAGTCCACGCAGAACGAGAAGGGCAAGCTCGATCGATCGTAGTTGCGGGGGGAGGGACTTGGAGTGTCCCACCGACTTTACCGGAGCGGCGGTGGTGTAGGGGACCACCGGCGTTGGATCGCGCCCCTGCCCGATCTCCTTTAGGAACAGGCCGTACACGCCAAATTCCTGCTTCAGGTACCGATCGGACATGCGCCCAAGATCAGCCAGGGTATGAACCCCCACTCGTTTGAGCCGTCCCTCGATCCTCCTGCCGATCCCGCACACCTCCCCCACTGGAATCTTCGCCAAAAGAGATGGGATCTCTTCATCGCGCAATTGCCCGATCCCATCCGGTTTGTTACGTTTGGCGATCAGTTTGGCAAACACTTTGTTGGAGGCGATCCCTATCGTAGCGGTGATGTACTCGCCAAGTGCTTCGCGGAATTCGTCCTTGATCGAACGGGCCATGCCGATCGGGCCACCGTAGCGCTTCGCCTCCTGTGTTACGTCCATAAATACCTCGTCGATGCTGAATACTTCAAGCAGAGGAGTGTAACGCTTGAGGATGGACAGGAAGCGCTTCGTCGTTGCGATGTAGCGCTCTGCTTTTCCCGAGACGAGCTTCAGTGATGGACAGAGCTCAAGTGCCTCCCAGTTGGGCATCGCCGATTTCACCCCGCAGCGCTTCGCCTCGCGGGATGCAGCGACAATGATAGAGCGTTCCTTGGGCCTACCTGTGACGCCGATCGGTATTCCCCGCAGCGACGGGTTTGCCTGTTGCTCGACCGAGGCGAAGTAGGAGTCCATATCGAGGTGCATGATGATGCGCGTCATTATCCCTCCACATCGATTGCTTCCAGGGTCCACAGGCTGCGGTTAGTATTGAGGCGAAGCTGAAATTGGTCCCTGCCAGAGCTTACTGAATAGCAGAGGAAGAGCGTCTCCCCCTCTTTTTCCGGATAGACGAGGTTCGTTGATGTGACATCGAAGCGACGCGTCCCCCAACGAAAGGAGCGCAGGATGGGATGTGCCGCACCGCGCTTGTAGATAACGTAAGCATCGATCGGTTCTGATACCGGCTGGTACATGATTGCTCACCACGTTCAGTGTACTAACTGAACGACCAATCGTCAAGGAG
>CAYQFN010000257.1:0-1873 GCA_964416685.1 uncultured Thermotogae bacterium
CGTCAGTGGACTCTAACCCGAATTGGGAAGACCGATACCGGAGCCAAGAGGTCGGCTCGCTTATGCTTAGAAGAGCGGGATTGGGGTCTCTGTAGAAGATCAGCTCTTGACAGATAGTTCAGTTGCAGGCTTTATACAGCTCCTCTTGGACTATATGCTTCTGATTATAATACAATTGGATAACGGTGCGCTTGGATGTGAAAACGTGCGTTGTTGCCTTTTCACAAGGGCAAAACACCGAAAAACCACAACTTGGCTAAGATGCACTGTCATTCAGATAATCCCTGCCTATTACAATGAACTCCTGCGCTTGCAGGATAATCTCGCTTACCTGTTCAGCGGTTATGGTGCTGCGCACCCCATAGTCGCCGACGTTACGAATGTCTTGTGCATCTATCAGCCAGCGATGAAACTTAGGATCAAGTTTTCCCGTTTTGGCAAATTCACGCCCAAGCGCTCCAATGACCGCAGCGTGGGTTGAATAAGATTCTCGCAGAGAAGCAAGGAGGGCTTACGCCACGTAGAACATAGCGTAATAACAGCGGGATCCCGCGAAATCATAATGTCCCTGATCGAGAAGCAATCGTGCTGCAGAGAGGCTTCGTTCCGCTTTATCCAACAGGTCAGAGATATCCCTGTTCATGCCGGCACTCCCTCCCGCCGGATGTTCATAAAAAATGGAAGATTCCGTGTTTTTAGCTCTTCTTCGGAGACGAAAACCCGGGAGAGGACGACGTTATGTTTTAAACTGAGATCGGCGGTCAAAGCCGAGGTCTTTCGGATAGCTTCGGCGTAAGAGAACGGAGGACGAAGCACGCACACTATATCAATATCAGAATCCTCTCTTCCTTCTCCGCGCGCGAATGAGCCGTATAGAAGCACGCTCACTAGTTGATCACCGAAGAGCTTACGCAATCCTTCACAGTATTCATCGACGGCTGTCTTGATCTTCATCTGATCCATCGTCACCACCTCTTGGTGAACAATTCCCTCGGTCCTCTCCGGATTCTCTTCGTGGTTGGCTGATCACCGGCAAGCTTGACGTCTAAATCTTCGAAGGCTGTAAATCTCTTAAACCGCAGACTGGTGAGAGCCATAACGTGTCTTTTCACCTCGCTATCGCATCATAGCATAGCCTGGCCTGCTATCGCAGACAAGCGGGAAGCGGCGGACATGATGTTAGGGGCATTTGTGGTTCGTCAGAAGGGCTCCCGCCGTATGGCGGAAAAATCGGTTATGCAAGGCCTGGCAGCATTCGTAGCGCGTGCAGCTTGTCTGCCACGTTGGGCTTCTCATGTAGCGCCAGTTCCATTGCCATATCATCTACAACAGCAGTGAAGCGTTCCGCGTTTCTAACGAGGAGGCGACTTGACATCCGATACAGCATCTGGCCTCAGCGCATTCCCGAAATGGGCGTTGTTGCCTCTTCGTGAGTGTAAAACGCCGAAAATAAAGACTTGAGCTCGGCGTCCACTGAATTGAGACACAAGGTGTGTAGCCAAGCGGCAAGGCACCGGCCTTTGGCGCCGTGATCGGAGGTTGGAATCCTCCCGCCCCAATTTCCTTTTGCGTCAGAATAGTTTCCTGTTTGGTTGCTGTTTGAGTGATGCAAGATCGACGTGGCAGACGAGCTGCCACGAATGAACCGATATTGCGTAGCGTTGCTCCCTGTGTGCAACGTTGCTTGTTGGCCCGTGTACGGTAAGAATCGAAGGGTGAGATACTTCTCAGAGTGACTGTTTTGACCTTTGTAGTAGCATTTATCGGGCTCCTCATATTTCTGCAACGCTAGCCAATCGACCGGACGATTCGATAGTGGTTTCACTGCAATACATATTGTGCGGCCCCAATAATGGAATGAAAATAGATGACC
>CAYQFN010000258.1:0-1873 GCA_964416685.1 uncultured Thermotogae bacterium
CCTTGAGTACGTAGATTCAATCTTGGATCTGACGACGGGCTACTACCCACAAGCACTGCAGCTCTCATCGGACGCGATCCCTGGCCTGACTGAGCCGGACTACTCCGGCACCCCGATGTACGCCACACTGACGCTCGGCGGGGCGGGCTTCGCGCTCGTGATCGATCAGGATGGAGGCAGTGGCAAACTGTACGCCGACGTAGATGCGAGCAAGACGCTCGTTTCCATAGATTGGATCCAGCAATTATACGACGGCGGCTTCCTCGGCTACGCAACGTTCACCATCCCGACAGACAGCGGGACGAGGCAGTACCGCATGTTCCTCGTGTGGAACCCATCGACGCCGACCGCGATCATCTACTTTCGCGATTGCTACATGGCGGGGCAGATTGAGCTTGGTGGAGTTAGCTACAAGATGGCGATCATCGATGAGAACAGCGACGGGCTGTTCGATGACCTGGACCACGATCAGCTGCTGATCGATATCGACCAGGATGGAAAACTCCTGGCAAGCCAGGATTCGCACGAGCGCTACTGGCTCGATGCGCCGTTCAATATCCATGGCACGGTATACGAAGCGACGAGCGTCAGCCCGGACGGATCCACGATCACGGTCGATGAGACGGACAAGTGGGTCGACGAGAAGCTCCCACTCGCGGTTGGCTACCCAGCGCCGGACTTCTCAGTCAAAGATGCCGACGGGAACGATCTTTCCCTCTCTTCCCTCAAGGGGAGCGTCGTCCTTCTCGACTTCTGGGCGAGCTGGTGCGCTCCCTGCCGAGAGGAGCTTCCAAACGTGGAGCAGGCGTACAAGGACTACGCGGACCGCGGATTGGTGGTGGTCGGCATCGACCTCGATCGCAACGAAGGGGCATTCACCGGCGCAGTCTCGTACTTCGGCCTCACCTACCCACAGGTGTTCGATGGGGCCGACAACAAGGTCTCAGGGCTGTATCGCGTCACCGGGATACCGATGAGCTACCTGATCGACCGCGACGGGATGATCCGCGGAAAGAGCCTGCGCGGAGATGATCTCGAGGCGGCGATAGACAAACTCATAGGCGGAAAGTAAGGGAGATCGATGATCCATCGGCATACAAGAGCACTGCTCCTCGCGGCGACACTCGCTGTTGCCCTCTTCGGCTACTCGGCGATCGGACAGGAGTCGATCCTGTCCTACACCCTCTCACCGGAGAAGGCGGAGATCGCCCCCGGTGGAAGAGCAGCGCTTCAGCTGTCGATAGAGAACAAGTCGCTCCACCCGGCGGACGACATCGCGGTGAGCCTGATCGGTGCAGATGGGTTCACAATCGAGCCGGCGGAGGGGGATATCAAGGTGATCGCTCCGTTCGGGAAGGATACGCTTGACCTGAATCTCATCGCCCCATCGGATGTCGCGCTAGGAACGCATGATCTCAAATTGCAGGTGATCTACACCTACTGCATCGAGGTAAGCTGTTTCCAGATCGTCGATGAGGTGAGTGTTCCGGTGTTGGTGAGTGCGGCATCGGTCGGGCCAACAACAGTGAAGCGCGTTAGGTCGCTCCCCTTATCCTTATGGGTCATCCCGATGGTCGCAGGGATCCTGCTGATCACTGCGATACTGCTGTGGCGGTTCGCAGGGATGCGCATCCCCCTGTACGCCGTTCTGTCCCTATTTGTCGTCGGTGGACTCGCCTACGGGGTCATCCTCGGTCAGCACGAACAGGCACAGGGGATCGCAGCCGTACTGTGCACCTCGTGCGTGGGGATAGAGGAGTCACAGCACGAAGAGCCGGTCCTATCAGAGGGAGCTCTTTCTGCCCTCAACAACCTGAGCGTGGACCTGGAGCTGATCGTGTACTACGCGCCCTGGTGTCACACTTGCCCGTAC
>CAYQFN010000259.1:0-1850 GCA_964416685.1 uncultured Thermotogae bacterium
ATCATAGTCTTTACATTCTTAATATCCTATACATACTACCCACTAGCAGTAGTTCCAGATTATCAACTAATTATGAAGTACCTTCCAAAAACTTACGTTATGAGGAGTGATCCACCTCTAAAATTAATTGTTAAAGTTGATAGGAAACAGGGATTTGTTTGTATTCAGTATTGGTATTATTGGAATCATGATGGTTTTGAACTTAAAGATGATTATGAGCCTATTTTCGTTTATGTAAAACCAAGTGGTGAAATACATGCTCTAGCTTTTAGAGTTCACTATAATTGGAGGATTAAGTTTGAACCAATAGTTGAAGATAGTCATGTTGTAATTACTTTCCTAACCTCATACCATACTCCTGTTAATAATTACCCACCACTTAATGTTAGTGAGTATTTTATAGAGTTCTCATTACCACCTAGTCTTGATGAAGTACCTGAAGATATTAATCCTTGGGATATTGTGAGTATTGAAGGATATCCTACTCTTCAACAATTAATTAGAAGTATTATCCTAAGCTTAGGGGTTAGTATACTAGTAACATTGGGGACACTGTTCGTATACGCTAACATTCGCTTGTTAAGAGATTGAGATACACTCATATCCACATTTTGAACATTTTACTAGTTTTGGAAGAGTCATTTCTACCAGACCTTCCAATTTTGGAAGTAGTATTTCTACTACTAGTAGAAGGAGGTTGGAAGTACGATTTCCAAAATTGGAAAATAAAATCTCTAAAATTGGAAGAAGGTTGGAAGTACGACTGGAAGAATGTTTGGTAATATATTTGTTTTATGACTTCTAACCAGTTAGACTATATGTCATTGAGTGTGGAGTATACTAAAGTACTATATTTTGAAAGTTCACCTCTCAAAAGGTACAGTAGCATGAAATCTCTTCATGAGCTTTCCAGAGTTGTAAGTCCTTTTCCCGCAAAAGACTGAGAAGTGGTAGAGACTTGCAGAGAGGTCTGAGTACTCAGGTGAGTAGTCAGGTTTAGAATTAAAAAGAGTAAAAAGAGTAATGGTTTTAGTATACTCTTAGGATGTACTTCCTCCTCAAGTACGCTCCTATACAAATTCCTAGTAGTATTCCTACTGCTGCTACTGAATTCCAATATATTGACCACATGATACTACTAAGTGTTAGTGGTTTACCAAAGATTATTGGGTCTAAGAAGATGGCTATAATGTAGGTTAGTATTCCAACTGGTAGTGCGTACTTTATTCCAAAGAAGTAGGTTACCCCCATGAAGGCTAGGAGTACTGCTAGGAACTCTAAGAGTATTGGAATTCCTATAGCAACTTCATAAGATTGACCTTGGAAGGTGAAGGTTCCATAGATGTAGGGTTCTTTTATAAAGTATGGTGATACTAGTGCTAGTATTCCTAGTGGTAGTGCTAGTATGAGTAAGTAGAAGATGTTTATGTCAATCCTCCTAGTTAATGATGGTAGTGAGGGGGATAGTGCAAGGGATGAGCTAGTAACTACTGCTGTTAGGCAGAGGTAGTAAGCTTGTTTAACTGGTAGTGTGATGAAAATGAAGAGTAGTATTGATGCTAGTGTTGTTATTACTAGTACTGGTACTGTATCTCTTAATGAAATAATTATCACCTAAGAGTTCTATAGACTCTTTAGTATTTAAAGATTGAATTATAATTTTAACAAAAGTGATGAGTAGTAGGTTAGCAGGAAAACAATTGAAAGAAAAAAGGTAAGATTAGTACTAATATAGCTATCCTTACTTTCTATACAATAGTAGTACTACAAACATGAAGCCCATTACTAAGAACATGAACCCTAGTATTAACAGTATCCAGAACATGTCTGGAGATATTGTAATTCCTTGA
>CAYQFN010000260.1:0-1832 GCA_964416685.1 uncultured Thermotogae bacterium
GCAGTGCTTGATCCCTCTTTCAAGCTTGTGGGGTGTGGCAGCTAATCCTATTCACTACACTCCTCGATGTGACACGGCAATTACTCAGAGGCCCGTCTTTATGCACTGTATCCTATTTTCAGCTCAAATGAACTACTCCGCCGCAAGCGGACGGCGTATCAAGAAGCTTTCTGAGAAGGACGCCCCAAGGGGCGGGGAATCAACCCCTACAGGGGATTGAATTCCATTCTTCGTGCTCTTCATATCCTTCGTGTTGAAGCTCTTCGACTTCCGATCTTGTTTGGCAATTGGAATCCGTCCAGTGCGAACTGAACCCAGGAAGTCGCTACCCAATAAGCCTGATCATAAGAGCGAGAAGTACTGTGCGAGATCCCGCGTGAGCCGCTTCGGCGCGAATTCACCCGTGTGCTTATCCTGAACGTACTCTCCGTAGTAATCCCCGCGCACGGCGCGCTCAAGATGCTCGATCAGGGCGTCCACCTCGGGCTCCTCGTTGTAGCAGCCAAAGCTCACCCTGATCAGGCCGGGCAACCCTTCGTGTGATCCGTGCTCCACCTCGTCCTTGTACGCTTCGATCCTGCTGGAGGAGACGTGCAGCAGCTTGAGCACGTACGGATGCGCGCAGAAGCAGCCGTTGCGCACTCCGATCCCACCCTCGTAGGCCAGGATCGCGGCAAGGAGCTGGTGCGGCATCCCCTCTACTGCAAACGGGATCACGCCAAGGCGGTTTGCCGTGTTCTCCGGATCCGTGTCCCCGTAGATGCTGATGCCTGAGAGCCTCTCAAGCTTGCGCAGCAGGTACGCGCTGAGGCGCGCCTCGTGAGCGGCGATCTCCTCCATGCCGATCTGCTGCATGCACAGGATCGCCTCGGCTAGCGCCACTGCTCCAACGGCGTTGGGCGTTCCCGCCTCTTCCTTCTCCGGCAGATCGGCCCAGCGGACCTCGTCCTCCGTCACTAACTCGATCGTCCCCCCTCCGACGGAATCGGGATCACCCTTGAGAAAAGTGTCCTTTCTTCCGACGAGGACTCCCGTCCCGTAGGGGGCGTACATCTTGTGAGCGGAGAGGGCGAGGTAGTCGATGTGGGACGGGTCGTCAAGCGACCTCATCTCGATCACGCGATGAGGAGCGAGTTGAGCGGCATCGACAAAGATCTCCGCTCCGATTGCGTGCGCCCTCTCAGCAATCTCGTGGATAGGATTCAAGTATCCGGTGACGTTCGATGCCCCGCTGATGGCGATCAGCCTGATGCGATGAGAGAACTTGGCGATGAGGTGATCGAGGTGATCCAGGTCGAGGCCACCGTGCGGGTTGATGTTGATGTACTCAACGTTAGCGTTCATCCGCCACGGCAGGTCGTTTGAGTGGTGCTCCATGATCGAGCGCAGGACGATGTCATCTGGGGCGAAGTCGATCCTGTGAGCTAGCTTGTTTATCGATTCCGTCGTGTTCTTGGTGAAGATCACCGTGTATTCATCCACATCGGCGCCGACAAAATCCCCGACGATCTCATGGGCACGGTTGTACATCAGCGTTGAGAGCCGGCTCTTGAACCCCGCCCCGCGTTCGACACTCGAGTACCAGGGGAGAAACTCGTTCACCTTGTCAAAGACGGGGCGCAGCGTCGGTGTTGTGGCTGCGTTATCGAGGTTGACATACTGGACGAACCGCCCATCAAGGAGTGGAACCTTCTTGTCGATCCCCACTACCTGTTCCCTGACATTTCCGATCGTAAGCTTGCTCAAGGCTCCTCCCTTTCACCAGCAATTGCGTGCGGCTCAGTCTATCAGCTGATCGCTCGATGTTCAACGGGAAAACGAGCCTGTCCCGA
>CAYQFN010000261.1:0-1823 GCA_964416685.1 uncultured Thermotogae bacterium
GGGCAAGCAACAACGATCTCCACCCCGCGGCGCAGGGCAGCCAACTGTGGCTTCTTGCTGACACCGCCGTAGACGGTCACGCTGCGGATCTTTGTGCCGCGTCCCAGCTTGATGATCTCCTGATGCGTCTGCTCCGCCAGTTCGCGGGTGGGAGCAACGATCAACGCTCGCACCTTTCCTCGTGGACCTTGAAGCAGGTGCTGAAGGATCGGGAGCACGAATGCGGCCGTCTTTCCCGTGCCCGTCTGGGCCAGGCCTATGATGTCCCGTCCCTTAAGAACGAGTGGGATCGCTTTCTCTTGTATTGGGGTTGGGGTTGTGTAACCAACGGACTCTACTCCGGCGGCAATCCGCCGGTCAAACGAAAACTGTTCGAAATTCAAAAAAACACTCCTTGGCTCCGGTGAGCCAAGTCGCACTCTCAGCTCTGGTTGATTGCAATCGATGTTTAGGTTGGTATGCGAATAAATTGCTATCGGAAACTGTAACGTATTATACCCGCGTCACTTGCATAATGCAAGGCAAAGCTTCTATCGCGGTTGTCGACGGCCTAGAAATCAGATTCCTTATCGTTTCGCCTGCCTGGGCAGGGGAGGCAGACAGGAGTGGGGAATGCTCTCCAATTCCAGTTCACGTGGGACTGATGCCAAGGATTCACCACGAAGAGCACGAAGGACACGAAGGGGGAAAGCTTTTCTCACGCAAAGAACGCAAAGGAAGCTAACAGATTCTAGAATAGAAGGCATTTCTTGGCGTGCTTGAGCGAGCGATTAGAAACGGGGAATGCGGAGCTCCGAATTTGGAACGAAGGGAGATATCACGAATTGTACGAATGGGACGAATCCCACGAATGAATAGACGTGGGCGATCCTTTTCATTGAGCAGTATTAGTGACATTTGAAGCATTCGTGTTATTCATGATTGAGGTAGTTTTAGGGAGTCTAATCATTTTGAACGAACAATAGAGGGCGGGCGAGAGGACTCTGAACGCGGAACGCGGAGCGCAGAACGGAAAAGGAACAGAAAGGTTGATCACCACGAAGACCACGAAGAGGAAAAGCATTTCTCATGCAGAGAGCGCAAAGGTCGTTTCTTTGTGCTCTTCGCGTCCTTCATGGTGAAGCACTTCTGCCCTTCTATTTGGGTCTTGGCGTTTGACCTTCAGTTATCCACTCGGAATGACAATGGAGCTAGAGATCAGTATATCCTTATGCGTGCTCTGACAACAGCCATGCCACCGCGGAGTGAACGTGTATCTTGGGCGGCACGTCTTATCGCGCACCCTGGTTGAGAGTGATGATATGCAACGATGCCAGTTCTTCTTTTTGTTGGTTGACGGAATGGTGTGATTGTGCTATCTTGGCCTAACGAAGGGAAAGGATGGTGGGCTGTATGCGAACTGCTGCTGGGCGGGTACTGGGTTTGGCATTGGTAGTGTTGTTATTGATGAGTGTCGTCGGCCTGGCAGCATCGCAGACGTTCATCAACAAGACGGGAAAGACGGTCACTGGAATCAGGATTGAGTTCTCCAGGAGCGTGACGGTCACCAGGCACGATTCCGCCTTTCCCGATCAGTCACCGAGCGGCAGGAGCGATGAGTTCACCTTTGACGGCGGAAGTCTTCGCAATCTGGGCCGATTCACAGTCTCTTGGATACCGAGTTCAGGGAAGGTTACGGACTACGAGTGGATCGAGAAGGCACAGCCGACGCAGGCCACTTCGCCCAGTAGCGAGCAGGAATCCACGCTTCCCGATCCGAACACGCCGCCGATACTGTACGGGAACGACTATCCCGGTCCTGATGAACCGTTGTACCAGCCTCA
>CAYQFN010000262.1:0-950 GCA_964416685.1 uncultured Thermotogae bacterium
TCTTGTCGCGTAGATCGCAATCAATATTGTTGTCCGGATCGTAGACGCAGATCCAGACCTGATCTCCTTCTTGTACGTTGGTTACCCTGTTAGCGCCGTTCTTGTCCGAGGAGAAATACATCTCCGAGGACGTGGCGAGAGCAGCCAGGGTAAAGAGCGTCACAACCAATACAGCTATGACGCCTCCTACAGCTAATCTCTTTTTCAAGGTTGTACCTCCTTCAGTTAAGGTCCCCTTTGTAAGGGTTCTTTGATTCCGCTTTTGAAATTTCGGTTCTGTAAAACTTCTTTCTCTATTCAATCCTATTAGCCTCCTTTGCGACTCAGTAAGCAAACAACCTAAATGGCTCAATGAGTCATCCGGTTCTAGATTTCGTACCACCTCCCACACGATTCTCAATCCACCCAGTGCTTGTTATCCCTTATCTCTTCTAGACAGGGCTCGCACACAAGCTTATCGCTTGGTACAAAACCATACTATTACCCAAACGCGTTAGTCAAATAACATACTAACGCCTCAAGTCCATCTTTCAATGACCATTAGAGGAATGGTGAGCCCACCCCCCCATGCAAACTGGATGCAGTTTACCACAGAACGACAACCCATGTCAAGACACTCAGTGTCGGGCTCTATAGGAACCACCCCCAAAGGCGATCTCTTACCCCCTTGTAGCACAATTCTGCGCGCAGGGCAAATCCCGAGGCCAGTTCCTATCGTGTGCATCTTCTCTTCACCCCCTTGACGTTGGGTGATTATTCCGCTTCTAATCTACTCTTTGTTGGTGCCATGGGCGAAGGATCTTGGTATGTAATCGCCCGTCCCTCCGTCCTGCCTGATGCGGACAAACGTCCGGAACGCGGAACGCGAAACAAACTGGGAAGTCGGAAGGCGGAACGGGGAACGCGGAACAGAAAAGCGGTCCTCCCGCAGAGGCGCAGGCCTGTCTGCT
>CAYQFN010000262.1:960-1820 GCA_964416685.1 uncultured Thermotogae bacterium
GCTTACAGCGGTCAGCTGTCAGCCTTCAGCTTGAAGCAGAAGTGAAAGGCAACGGCAAGGAAGCGATCAGCGATCAGCTTTCAGCTATCAGCTGTCAGCCGTCAGCTTTCAGCAGCTTGAAGAAACGGCAACGAGAAGCCGTCAGCTTTCAGCTATCAGTTATCAGCTTGAAGCAAGCACAAGACGTCAGCTTTCAGCTTGAAACCTCACGTAAAGCCACGATTTACCCAGCCCCTGTTCTAACTGATCGCTGATAGCTGATCGCTGTTCGCTGATAGCTGATGCCTAGCGGCTGTCATCCGTTTTCAGCGTTCTTATAAATCCTGCGAGCATTCGCTTGACTTCAACCACATCACTAGCAAGGGCGCTGTAGGTTGCATCCTCTAAGAGGGAAAGGTCATGAGCTAGCAACAAGTGATATTCCAGTTCACTAGCCGAGCCCATGGCAATGTTAAGGAAGCGGACAAACTCCTTTTCACCACTGCGGCCGCAGCCTTCGGCGACATTTGCGGGAATCGAGGCACTTGCACGCCTGATTTGGCTTGTCAGCCCAAACAGTTCAGATTGTGGAAATGATGATGTCGCTTTGTACACCGCCAAAGTTAGCAGATGACTCTTCTTCCAAACTTCAAGCCCCTTGAAATCGCGCATAACCACCCGTTAAGACAATATTTATTGTCAGTGTACACAAAATCAACTAGAAAAACAACAATGGCCCTAGCGGCAGATACACGCCGAATTTCCCCACCGGTCAATGAAAACTGATGACTGAATGCTTTCGCCTGATAGCTGAACGCTGATGCCTGATGGCTGATAGCTGATGGCTGATGACTGACGGCTGCTCGCTGATCGCTGATAGC
>CAYQFN010000263.1:0-1795 GCA_964416685.1 uncultured Thermotogae bacterium
TTTTTGGGCCAAGTCTTGGTGTATTCAGATTCAGACCTTGATAGCTATCTGTCTTCATCGTACAATGTGCTCACTTTCAGCTTCGGGGAGGTAGAGATGGCTTATATATCTACATACGAGCGGAGAAGAAAAGATCGCAAGGAGAGCTTTTCGGCCCACGCAATACTCGTATCTCCCTTTATCGCACAGGCGAAGGGTGTTGCTCTCCAGTCATCGATCTCCCCAATCTTCTGCCTTCTATAACCACCTTAAGACATTAGGGCAAAAGGCACATTCCGTAGGTTTATCCCGATTGTTTACTCTTTCAATAGTTCCTTATGGAGGTGATTTTGATGAAGTTAGCTGAAGCGCTGGTTGAACGTAAGGCTCTGAAGGACGAGATTCAGGACTTGCGTCGACGGCTGCAGAGGGTGGCCAAGGTCCAGGAGGGTGATGAGCCGGTAGAGGAGCCCGTGGCGCTTCTGCGGACCATCGAATCCAAGTTGGATAAACTGGAACAGCTGATCACCCGGATCAATCGGACCAATATCGCGGCGCGGTTGTCTGACGGCCGCACACTCATGGAGGCGATCGCCGAGCGAGACATGCTGAGGTTGCAGCGGGGTGTGTTGGAGGACCTGGTGAAGGCTGCTACCCCAGAACATGATCGCTATAGCCGCAATGAGATCCGATACGTTCCTACAGTAAAGGTGGCCGAAATCCAGAAGAGTGCTGATCAGGTGGCCAAGCGCTACCGCAAGCTAGACGCCGAGCTCCAGGCGCTCAACTGGGAGACGGAGCTTTTATGAGTAGGGGCAGGTCTTGTGCCTGCCCCTACTCAAGGGATAACCACAAAGGGTTACCCCTACTAAGTTCCGGTGTAGCAGGGTTTTGGAGATGCCTTTGAGAGTGCCTCCCCGTCGGTGGTGCGATAGCCGGCCGTGGGCGCAGTCCCACGTAAAATTGCCTCTTGGGCAGCGGCCTGATAAGCCGATACTAGTTCACTGGGTATCGCGTAAGGTGCACAAGGGTATTGTAACTGAGTAAGGAGTACTACCGCGTGCTGAAGGCATCTTCACCCCTGCTTGGTCTGTAGAGTATCTCCCTCTTCGTTATTGCACGGGCCGAGAGTGGATTAGGAATGTCTAGGAAAGGAGATGGCTATGCTCCAAGTTGCCAGAAACCCGGAAGAGGTTATGGATTTAATCCTACATGATGCCACCTTTTCGCCGCAGGAACTGGTGTTTCGGAACGGAAGGGTGAGCATCGAAGGAATCGAGCGATGGGGATGGGAGGAGGCCGTCACTACGGAAGAAGGCAGGATCGAGATGCCCCGGATGTGGGCCAAGCTCATCATCGAGAACGCCGTCCACCTGCGCGTGGATTACGACACCTATGCTCCATTGGTTCAAAATGTGAGAATCCTTTCGTTGGAGTGTGAGGAGAGCGAGATCGTACAGGTCTCCCGGGATGGGGAGAAGAAGACGGTGTATGATATCCGCATCCTGGGATTCCCCGCCAACTATACCGTCAGTGTCGTGGGGATTGAGGTTCGACTGGAGGACGTCGATCAGGTGCTGGAGGTCATCGATCTAGATAATCTAGGGGAGAGGGATTTAAAGGTATTCCTCACGCAGTTTGAGCAGCCAATAGGATACCGAGGGGAGACCGAGTATAAGAGAAGCCGGTTTGCCGTCGGTGATCAGGTCCGCTGGGGCGGAAGGACATGGAGGGTGAGGGCTGTATACCCCTCTTACACTGGCAGAACCGAGGCAGATCATACCTTTTATTACAAGCTAGAAGGCCGAGGTAACCG
>CAYQFN010000264.1:0-1791 GCA_964416685.1 uncultured Thermotogae bacterium
GGGCCGTCGATTTCCTACAAAACGCGCTCTGTTAACGATATCCTTGCTCAGCAATGGCCGGTTACGGCAAAGCTCGGATTGGCCTCGTTCGCCATCGCTCTCTTGGGGGGGATTCCGCTTGGTCTAGTCAGCGCAATGAAACAAAATTCCCTTGTAGACTACACATCCATGGGCATTTCGATGCTGGGTCTATCCATACCAAACATGGCCCTTGGGCCGCTCCTTATCTGGCTATTCGCCCTGAAGCTTAAGTGGTTCCCTGTTGCCACGTGGGGGACACCGATCCATGTGGTGCTGCCGGCGATAACATTGGGAACGTCTTACATGGCCAGTTTCGCTCGTCTGACGCGCGCTTCGATGCTACAGGTGATACGGGAAGACTACATTCAAACTGCATATGCTAAAGGTGTGCGGCATACCACGGTCATGTTGAAGCATGCACTGCGTAACGCCCTTATTCCTGTATCCACAATTGCTGGACCTAGCTTCGCCGGAATAATGACAGGCTCGATGATCGTGGAACGCATCTTCGCGATTCCCGGCATCGGAAAGTACTACGTGACTAGCGTTACAAACCGCGACTACCCAGTGATCATGGCGACCACCCTTATCTTCGCGTTGGCCGTCGTGTTCATGAACATGTTGGTTGATATTTCGTACGGTATCCTTGATCCGCGGATACGCTACAACTAGGGAACGGAAGGAGAAGCAAACGTGGGCATGGAGCGAAGAGTAAAGAGAGCAGAGAGGCAGCGAGCGCCAAAACCACGCAGCCTGTGGCGCGATGCAATGCAACGCCTTGTTCGAAACAAGGCAGCGATTGTGGGAGGAATCATTATTCTTGGGCTAGTGGTCGTAGCTATCGGAGCAAATTGGATCGCCCCGTACGGCTACACTGACGGACACGTCCGTGATAACTACCTGGCGCCAAACGGTTCCCACCCAATGGGGTGCGACTTCATGGGGCGAGACGTCTTGAGTCGGTTGATCTACGGGGCACGGGTTTCCCTGTCAGCAGCGTTCATCGGGGCCCTTACTAGCTTCTTGATCGGTATGACGTACGGACTCATCTCCGGGTATTTCGGTGGGAAGGTTGACAATTTAATGATGCGCTTCGTGGATATCATGTATGCGTTCCCCACGCTGCTGCTGATCATCCTGTTGATGGTCTACTTCAAATCAACCTTCAGCGTGATAGAACCGGGCACGTTCCGTGGTTTTATGTCCAACTTAGACCGCCAGATGGGGGGAATGCTGTTCATCTTCATCGGCATCGGCATCACCTCATGGCTTGGAATGGCGCGGCTGGTCAGAGGGATGACCCTATCCGTGCGCGAGAAGGAATACATGGAGGCGGCACGCGCCATTGGCTCATCAGCTCCACGGTTGATCTTTCGCCACATTTTCCCGAACATACTGGGGCCAGCGATCGTCCAGCAGGCTTTGGCGATTCCAAGCTTCATTCTGTACGAGGCCTTCCTGAGCTTCATCGGACTGGGAGTCAACCCACCGACCCCAAGCTGGGGAGCGATGTTGAACGAAGGTTATGTCGGCATGAGGTCGCACTTTAACCTCGTACTGTGGCCAGCGGTCGCCATCTCCGTGACCCTGTTCGCGTTCAACTTCCTCGGCGATGGAGTACGCGACGCCTTCGATCCACGGCAGACGCGGTAATTAGTACAAACCATGGGATCAGACCTTCGATCTTAGGATTTAGTGGCTGGGTAATTCTGATCAGAGTTAATGGTCTTGAAAGTGTGGATTTACAAACTCCTAAAACCGAAGGTCTGA
>CAYQFN010000265.1:0-1769 GCA_964416685.1 uncultured Thermotogae bacterium
TACGCGATACGGGAGGAAACACGGATGAACGTAAAGGACCTTGTCGCCCTATCTTACCTCTCCACCGAGGAGATCTACGAGATCCTGGAGACGGCGCGCAACTTGAAGCTCGAACACCGTGCGGGGGTGAAACACGACGTCCTCGCTGGCAAGACCCTAGCGATGATCTTTCAGAAGCCGTCGCTGCGCACGCGCGTCTCGTTTGAGAACGGGATGTACCAGCTCGGCGGCAACGCGATCTACCTCGGACCGGATGACATCAAGCTCGGCAAGCGGGAGACGACTGAGGATATTGCCATGGTGCTTTCAGGCTACGTCGATGGAATCATGGCGCGCGTGTTCGAGCACCGTACGATCCTCGATCTGGCCAAGTACGCCTCCGTGCCGGTGATCAACGCCCTGTGTGATCGCTATCACCCCTGCCAGATCCTCGGTGACCTGCTGACTATCATGGAGAAGAAGAGGGAACTGGCCGGGTTGACCCTCGCTTTTGTCGGCGATGGGAACAACGTCGCTCACTCCCTGATTAACGGCTGCGCTAAAGTGGGTATGGACTTCCGCATCGCCTGTCCCGCGGGCTACGAGCCGAGCGATGACGTCGTGCAGGCAGCGCGCGCGATCGGCGGGAGCGTGGAGATCATGCATGACCCCAAAGAAGCGGCGTCGGGTGCCGATGTCCTGTACACGGACGTGTGGGCGAGCATGGGGCAGGAGGCGCAGGCCGAGCAGAAGAAGCATGCCTTTGCTGGGTTCACGGTGGACGAGGATCTGCTCAAGCTCGCCAACCCGGACGCGCTCGTGATGCACTGCCTCCCCGCCCACTATGATGAAGAGATCACCTACGCCGCATCGCGCAGCAGTGGGAGCGCGATCTTCGACCAGGCGGAGAACCGGATGCACGCGCAGAAGGCGGTCATGGCGCTTCTCATGTCGTAATAGGGGGTTGCAGTGAGTGAGCAAGTCGAGGTTGGATCAGCAAACAAGGGGGATTGCATCGTCCGGGTGACGGGGTCGAGTAGGGCCGCAATTCAGATAAAGACAGGCAATGAGCCTTTGTTCATCGAGGGATTGAACGCCGTTGTCGAAGAGACCCTCGCTTCACTCGGCTCCCCGAGTGTCAGGGTAGATGTCGAGGAGCACGGCGCGCTCGACTACGTCATTCGGGCGCGGGTCGAAGCAGCGGTGCGGAGTGCGTTACCGGATGTGGTTCCGTGGAAGACGGGAGGAACGCGTTCGAGCAACGCGCGCGACCGTTTGCGCAGGACGCGTCTGTACGCGCCGGGGAACAACCCGCGCCTGTTGGTGGGAATAGAGCTACATGGAGCCGACTGTGTCCTCCTCGACCTGGAGGATTCGGTGCCCGTAATAGAGAAGTTTGCTGCCCGCATTCTGGTGAAACATCTCCTGGCAAGCGTCGACTTTCCCGAGGTGTGGGTGCGGATAAATCCGCTTTCCACTTATGGAATGGAAGATCTTGCCGAAGTAATGCTCTCCTCCCCGCACGGAATCTGCCTACCTAAGGCTGAATCAGCGGCGGATGTCGCGGACTTGTCGGCTGAACTTACGCGCCTGGAGGGAGAGATGGGGATAGACCCGGGCTCTACGTTCATCATGCCGATCATCGAGACAGGAAAGGGGGTGCTGCACGCCGAGGAGATCGCTTCCGCGCAGGAGCGTGTGGTGATCATGGCCTTCGGCGCGGAGGACTATACGCGCGATGTCGGGGCGCACCGCACGCAGGATGCTCTTCTCTACCCACGCGCAAGGAT
>CAYQFN010000266.1:0-879 GCA_964416685.1 uncultured Thermotogae bacterium
GCCAGGGAAAGGAGCGAACCTGGAACGATGAGAGATATCACGAATTCCACGAATGAAGGAGCGTGGAGGAGCTTATCGACTGTGCAGTGAGCAGTATTAGTGACATTTGGGGCATTCGTGTCATTCGTGATAGAGCAATCTTTGGCGTGCTTGATCAAGCAGAACTCAGAATGTGCAAAAGAAATGGTGCCGAGACCCAGATTCGAACTGGGGACACCAGCCTTTTCAGGGCTGTGCTCTACCGACTGAGCTATCT
This sequence comes from uncultured Thermotogae bacterium, assembly GCA_964416685.1. GTDB lineage: Bacteria > Bipolaricaulota > Bipolaricaulia > UBA7950 > UBA9294 > M55B144. The sequence goes on from CAYQFN010000266.1 coordinate 257, forward strand.
CGGCACACAAGTGGCGGAGCCGACCGGATTTGAACCGGCGATCTCTGGAGTGACAATCCAGCGTCCTAGACCAAACTAGACCACGGCTCCGTTAGTTGTAACAAATGGGCGGGACAGGACTCGAACCTGTGACCTTCCGGATGTAAGCCGGATGCTCTCCCAACTGAGCTACTCGCCCATTATAGTTGCTCAGCGACTATGTCGCAAACTTAACTACATTCTGCGTCCCCAAGGGGATTTGAACCCCTGCCGCCGGGATGAAAACCCGGTATCCTAGGCCGCTAGATGATGGGGACATATTGTTTACAAATTATAGACTGCGCGATTATCCGTTGCAATCGACACTGGGTCGTACTGGATTCGAACCAGCGACTCCCTGATTAAAAGTCAGGTGCTCTAACCCCTGAGCTAACGACCCGTCTGGACAAACAAAGAGGATATGGGTGGTACAGGGCTCGAACCTGCGACCCACGGATTAAGAGTCCGTTGCTCTACCAACTGAGCTAACCACCCGATACAACAAATGAATGTTACGAAACGTCGATTTGCCTGTCAAGGAGAGCGGCTGGAGATATCACGAATTTGACGAATGGGACGAATCACACGAATGAAGGAGCAAGGTG
>CAYQFN010000266.1:979-1756 GCA_964416685.1 uncultured Thermotogae bacterium
GGAGGGCAGAGAGATATCACGAATTTGACGAATGGGACGAATCACACGAATGAAGGAGCAAGGTGAAGCCGGTCGGCTCTACAGTGGAGCAGTATTGGTGACATTTGACGGATTCGTGTCATTCGTGATTGGTGGAAGCTTTTGCCCGTTTGGCGTGCCTGAACAAGCAGAACTCGGAGGGCAGAGAGATATCACGAATTTGACGAATGGGACGAATCACACGAATGAAGCGCCAAGGAGCTTGTCGGCTCTACAGTGAGGAGTATTAGTGATATTTGACGGATTGGTGTGATTCGTGATTAGGGCGGTGCTTAGCGAGGTTGGCGTGCTTGAGCAAGCATAGCGAGCGGACGAGGAATCTGAGGACTGTGAACGCGGAATGCGGAACGCGGAATGAAGGTGAACGTGGAAAGCGAAACGGCAAGAGCAAGCTCACCACGAAGGACGCGAAGGATCAAAGAAGGGAGGCTATTACACTCGCGAAGGCACACGACAACGCTATGCCTTCAGGTAGTCTTGAGGTCGCGGTAGAAGTTCTCATGTCCACCGATCGCCAAGAACGTCACAAACATGGCGTTCTCATCGATAGAGTATGCTAGCAGATACTGCTGCCCGAGGAGGTTGAAATTGTGGACCCAAACACGGCGTAGGTCGCCAGCCTTCTGCCTTCCTATCGAGGGATGCTTGCAAGCAAGATCCACTTGGCGATCAATCTCGGTCCTGAGCGTTTTGGGAAGCTTCTTCTTCATGTTAGTGAAGTTGCGTACAGCCTGTGCA
>CAYQFN010000267.1:0-1729 GCA_964416685.1 uncultured Thermotogae bacterium
TTACTCTGAAGGAGAACGTGTTGCATAAAGGAGGAGAAAATGTCTCATAGAGCATCGGGCACCCTGATTCTAAGCTTTTTCTGGCACTCATTGAAGGGGGTATCTCAAAAATCAGCGCCATATCGGGGGCAAGATGACTGAACTGCACCCTCAACGGGTGACCCCTTCACACCTCCACGGATTCAGGAATTACTGAAGTGATCGACGCAGACACGTTCGAGGCATTGCTATATGTTGCCCCGCAATTAGTCGCAGCGGTTGACGCTCGGGTTGCGTTCCCTGATGGCCGCCATGTTGACACGCCAGAAATGATCAGCGATTGCAAGGATAAGGGTAAGGAAGCCAGGGCTGCTGTTATGGAACTCTTAGCCAACGCTTACAGCATCCGGGTGATGTTTCTCAGTTGGGACAGGTGGGGCGGTCGCTGAGATTGATCTTGCAACGTGGATCGAGGAGAACAAGCTCACAAAGCAGACCTTTGTCCAGATAAGTAAATTTCAATCAATTGAGCGGGTCGCTATTGCTCTCCAGCGAGCCACACGAGTTTAGGCTCTACTACGATCTCTGATCCAGGCGAGCAAGTCGTACACCGTCTCCACATATTGAGGGAAGAGAAGGAGTGCCCCTTGTGCGCTTTGATGACCGATGCTTACGGCACACGGAGAAAATCGGAGGGTAGCACGCCAGCCGATGTACTTGTGCCTTCGCTTCAGGCCGGCTAACTTAAACTTGAACCGCTTCGCGGCCTCTTCCGGGTAAGGAGCAACGCCTCCACGTATTCGGTGTCCCCTTCCGTCCGCGAGGACAGGTAGGCCAGCACATCCGCCAGCCTTGTTGCTCCCAGCTTGCTGAGCCCCTTTCGTAGTTCATCCTAGTCGATGTCCTCCATGACGCGACTATACCTGAGATGTACCTGTCGAGATAATCGCCCAGATGTCGATGCGTAACCTTTCAAATAGCCGACCCTTAACCTTGCAATTAGCCGACCAATAAAGTTACAATCAGCCGACATGGCTGCCAACTTGTACTACCCACGCTTTGTAGAGACAGCGCTCGCTGAAGCGCTATCAGATACTCCTGTGGTGCTCATACACGGACCGCGCCAATGTGGCAAGACGACGCTGGCCCAAACGTTTGGTAAGACAAGGGGATACGATTACTTCAGCTTCGATGATGACGTAGCTGCCGCTGCCGCAAGAGCCGATCCATCGGGCTTCGTCAGTGGTCTGCCAGCAAGAGCCATTCTGGATGAGGTGCAGCGCGTGCCCGAGCTATTCACCGCACTCAAGCTTGCCGTGGACCGCAATCGCACTCCTGGACGATTTATCCTTACGGGATCATCTAATGCGCTTCTCGTCCCCAAGCTTGCCGATTCGCTTGCCGGACGGATGGAGATCCTCCGGCTACACCCGTTGGCGCAGTGCGAGCTTGCCACGAAGCCACCTACCTTTCTCGACAGGCTCTTTGATGGAGCCTTCCAAACGAGGACCTACGAGCGTTTGGGAGAGGATCTCCCCATGCGCATCGTTTCGGGCGGGTATCCCGCAGCGCTCGCCCAGCCAATGCACCGCCGCCGCAGTGCTTGGTATCGGGACTACGTCGAGACCCTCATCCAACGCGATGTGCGCGATCTAGCTCGCATCCGTAGCCTGGATGCGCTTCCACGCCTGCTTGCGCTCGCAGCCGGACAGACCGCCCAGCTACTCAACGTCTCCGATCTGGCAAGCCC
>CAYQFN010000268.1:0-1729 GCA_964416685.1 uncultured Thermotogae bacterium
AAACACGAAGGAGCCACAGAACAAAGCGCCTGATAGCAGTCCTAAGGTTGGCGATGCTCCTGGACAAATTCACAGTGTACTTCAATCGTGCAACGTATTGTTGAATTTGGCAGCTCATCGAATTCCATTCTTCGTGTCCTTCGTGCTCTTCGTGGTGAATTCTCACCCTTTAGGAGGCGACCAAATAGGAGTATAATCTCGCTGTAGCGAACTAGAGGGGTGAGAGCAATGGCAGAGAAAGGTACGTATCGGGTGAAGAGCGGACTGGCAGAGATGTTGAAGGGCGGTGTGATCATGGATGTCACGACCGCCGAGCAAGCGAAGATCGCGGAGGCGGCCGGCGCAGTGGCGGTGATGGCCCTGGAGAGGGTCCCCGCCGACATCCGCGCCCAGGGCGGCGTGGCGCGCATGGCCGATCCGGGCAAGGTGAAGGAGATCCAGAACGCAGTCTCCATACCAGTGATGGCCAAGGTGCGCATTGGGCACTTTGCCGAGGCGCAGGTTCTGGAGTCGCTGGAGGTCGATTACATCGACGAGTCGGAGGTCCTCACCCCCGCCGACCCTCAGTATCACATCGACAAGTGGGCCTTCACCGTGCCGTTTGTGTGTGGGGCGCGCAACCTGGGCGAGGCAGCGCGCAGGATCGCCGAGGGAGCGGCCATGATCCGCACCAAGGGCGAACCGGGGACGGGTAACGTCATCGAGGCGGTGAAGCACATGCGGCTGATGAACGAACAGATCCGCACGGTGATCGCCGCACCGGAGGAAGAGGTGATGAGCCTTGCTAAGGAGATGGGCGCTCCCTACCAGATCTTGCGCATGATCCGCGAACTGAAGCGCCTTCCAGTGGTCAACTTCGCTGCCGGAGGGATCGCCACGCCGGCCGACGCTGCGATGATGATGCAGCTTGGCTGCGACGGGATCTTCGTCGGAAGCGGCGTCTTCAAGTCGGGCGACCCGGAGAAGCGGGCCCGTGCGATCGTTGAGGCGACCACCCACTACGATGATCCGACGGTCGTGGCGCGCGTTTCCGAGGGTCTGGGCGAGGCGATGGTGGGAATATCGATCGACGAGATCCCGCCGCACGAGATGATGCAGGTCCGCTAGATGAAGATAGGTGTACTCGGACTGCAGGGCGCGGTGCGCGAGCACCTGAAAAGCCTATCCCAAATTGGCGTTGATACGCTCATCGTAAAGAGAGTCGAACAGCTCGATGAAGTCTCCGCCCTGATCCTCCCCGGAGGGGAGTCGACAGCGATCTCCCTCATCGGAGGAAGAGCCTTCCTTGAGCGGCTGCGCGAACTGGCAAAGGGTGGATTCCCGTTCTTCGGCACCTGCGCCGGGATGATCCTTCTGGCTCGCGAGATCGAGGGGCGCGATGAGCCGTACGTGAGCGCGATCGACATCACAGTAGCGCGCAATGCCTCCGGGCGGCAGGTGCACAGCTTTGAGACGCTCCTCAATGTTGACGGAATCGGGAAGGATATCCCCGCCGTCTTCATCCGCGCCCCGTACATCACCAGACTGGGCAACGGAGTGCACGCTTTAGCAGAGTATCAAGGGCACGTGGTTATGGCCCGGGAACGGAACGTCCTCGTGTCGAGCTTCCACCCGGAGCTGACGGATGACTTGCGAATCCATAAGTATTTCCTCAATATCGTGGAAAAGAGAAATCAGGAGGATCTAGAATGAAAAAGGTAGCAATCAACGGCTTTGGCCGCATCGGACG
>CAYQFN010000269.1:0-1728 GCA_964416685.1 uncultured Thermotogae bacterium
CCACTATCCACTCCTGTCTGCCTCCTGCCTGTCATTCGGACGCAGACAGGCGCCGGCACAGGCAGGCGAAACGACAAGGGACCAAAAAACTCATTACGGCTCTTCTGCTTCTTGTTGGTATGTGCGTAAGCGGTCTCGCGCAGTCGAGTATGCAGGTGATGCTCGACTTCTTTCCGGACCCGAACCATGTGCCGCTGATCGTAGCCGTGGAACGGGGCTTCTTCTCGGATGAAGGCCTAGATGTTGATATCGTTGTTCCCGCCAACCCCAGCGATCCGATCAAGCTCGTCGCCGCGGGAGCGGTGGACATCGCACTCACCCCACAGATTAACCTCCTCATCGCCCACGATGCGGGCCTTCCTGTGATTGTCATAGGGTCGCTGATTGGCTCACCCCTGGGCGGGCTTCTGGCGCTCAAGGAGAATGGAATCGCCAGCCTCTCCGATCTGCGCAATCACCGTATCGGCTATTCCCTCGCTCCACTTGAGCCAATCCTGTGGCGCACGATGCTCGCCTCGGTCGGAATCGAGCCGGGCGAGTACGAGTTGATCAACGTCGGGTTCAATACTGTCCTCTCGCTCCTCTCTGGGCAGGTGGATGCCATCGGCGCGTTCCGCAACTTCGAGGTCCCACAGGTGACCATCGCCGGGCACGAGCCGGTCTTCTTCCCCGAGGAGGAGTACGGGGTTCCACAAACAGAGGAGATCGTGATTGCAGTAAACGCCGAGCGTGTGAGCGAAGATGCACCCAGGATGCGCGCATTCCTCAAGGGATTGGCGCGAGGGATTGCCTTCACTGTGGAGCATCCCGAGGAAGCGTTTCAATCGTTTCTCGCCGCCTATCCCGACCTCGATGACGAGCTAAATCGCCGCGCATACGAGATCACGCTCCCCCTGTATAGCGACGGGGCGCGCCTTGGTTCACAAGCGGAATGGGACGATCTGCAGGAATATCTATTAGAAAATGCCCTTATCAAGTCGAAATTGCCGCTAACAGAAATCTGCACCGAAGAATATCTACCACAAGAAGTGAAGGAGCGATAGATGACAGGATCAGGAAAACTGGAAGTAATCACTGGTTGCATGTTCTCGGGGAAGACCGAGGAGCTCATCCGCCGCCTGGAGCGGGTGCGGATCGCGCGCAAGGAGATCGTCCTGTTCAAGCCGACGATCGATAACCGCTACAGTGAACGAGCGGTAGTTACTCACTATGGTCGTGAGTTTGCCGCCCATCTCCTTTCTCCAGGAGAGGAGACACTCTCAGCGCTGGAGGGGATCGTCGGAGCGGACGTAATTGAGGCTGCGACAGTGATCGCCTTTGACGAGGGGAACTTCTTCTCAGGTAAGCTACCTGGACTCTGTGAGAACCTCGTCGCTCGCGGGAAGCGGGTGATCGTCGCCGGGCTCGACCTCACCTTTGCTGGAGAGCCGTTCGGACCGATGCCGGCGTTGATGGCCCTTGCTGATGATGTGGACAAACTGCATGCAGTCTGCGTGAAGTGTGGTGGGGAGGCAACCCGCAGTCAGCGTCTGATCGACGGGAAGCCCGCCCCGGCAAGCGATGCCGTGATCAAGGTCGGCGGGACGGAGTTCTACGAGGCCCGCTGCCGCTCGTGTTACGAACGGGGTTGATGCTTAAGGCTCTTGGTTGTTTCAAGTGGTAGCTAGAGTCTGACCTGACTTTCGCCATTAGCCCGGTTTAACGATCTTTACAATCCCGCAAGCGCAG
>CAYQFN010000270.1:0-1721 GCA_964416685.1 uncultured Thermotogae bacterium
CCAAAGCAGACTAACATCCCAACCTCAAGTAAGCTCATCATGTGTATGGATGATCCATCGTTTCACTCGTCCATAGCTGTACGAGATGCAGGCAAGTCTCGACAGCCTTCTCCATGTCCTGCAGGCTTGCCCACTCGAGAGGACCGTGCACGTTGTGCATCCCAGCAAACAGGTTCGGTGTGGGAAGACCCATCTCGGTCAAGCGCGCGCCGTCGGTGCCGCCACGGATCGGGGTGATCACTGGCTCGATTCCCGCCCGTTTGACCGCCTCGATCGCGAGATCGACCGGACGCATATCTTTCTCCAGCCAGTAGCGCATGTTGCGATACTGCGGGGTGATGGTGCACTCGACTTTCGCTCGTGGATCTCCCCTCTCGATCAATGTGCATGCTTGACGCAGGAGGTCGCCATCTGCCTTTAGGTCCGAGAGCTCAAAATCGCGCAGTATGAAGTGCAATTCTGCCTGCGCGGATGTTCCACTCATTTTATACAGATGGATGAACCCATCGCGGCCCGATGTTGTCTCCGGGGTGCGCGTGTACTGCGGTAGGGAGTCGACGAGGCGCGCTGCCAGTTGCAGCGCGTTCACCATCTTTCCCCTGGCCGATCCCGGATGGATCGATACGCCCGTGATCTTCACGATTGCATGATCGGCGGAGAAGCTCTCGTAGGTTACCTCCCCTAATGCTCCACCGTCGAGGGTGTAGGCGATATCGGCTCCCAAGTCATCGAGCGTCAGGTTATCCACCCCGCGCCCGACCTCTTCATCCGGGGTAAAGCAAACGCGAATCTTGCCATGCGCGATCTCGTGATGTGAAAGGAGGTAGGAAGCAAGCTCCATGATCTCTGCCACGCCCGCCTTATCGTCTGCGCCAAGTAGGGTCGTGCCGCTGGCGGTCACGATATCCTCACCGCGCTTCTGCGACAGGCCTGGCGCCGTCTTCTCGTCTAAGATTCTTGTGGGATCATCGGGAAGGACGATCGTGGATCCGTCGTAGTTGCGATGCACGACCGGCACCACTCCCGTGCCGCTGAACGCTGGTGCTGTGTCCACATGAGCGATGAACGCTACCGTGGGTGTATCTGCAGAAGCATTGCGCGCCGGGATAGTTGCTAGCAAACATCCGTAGTCGGTTATGCGCACGTCATCTGCTCCGAGTGCCGTCAGCTCGCCGGCTAATACGCGCTGCAGGTCGAGCTGCTTTTCCGTACTCGGAACATCTCTGGATTCCTCGGCGCTCTGCGTGTCAATCTTGACGTAGCGCAAGAAGCGCTCTTCAATCTGTGGTAGGTATTCCTGCTGCAAGGTCAACTCCTTATCTTAATTTCACTTCAAGAACGATCTCAACTGCCTGACCGAGTTGTTGTAGAGTCGTTCGGATCACCCGGGAATACTCATCCAGGCCCCTCGGTTAGCTTTCCTAGCCTATATTGCTTCAGTAATTGCTTGATTGCCAGTTAGCCAACGCAGCCAGCCCGAGAGTACTGCGGCTGTTCTGTTCGTTCCCATGAACCTCCTGCGTAGACCCCTTTCCGACGAACAATCAGAAGGGACCAAGAATAGGTAAGGAATGGTTGTGGCATATGGCGTTCTTGATTGTAACGGATGTATCTTTTGGTTGTATCTCCACGCGAGTGGCTCTCAGATGGTCATCTTGCATAGTTGCTCATTGATATGGTGCAGAAAGTTGACCTGATCTCCTTCTAGGCGAGTAGCGTAG
>CAYQFN010000271.1:0-1711 GCA_964416685.1 uncultured Thermotogae bacterium
AACAGCGGGCGCCTGCTCGCTGTTTGTTTTGCGACAGTGCCATCGTGCTATGGAAAGATCTGGTGATCGCCCTTTCGATTGTCGATTGTGCCGTAAGGTGCTTCCAGAACTGCAGGCTTTCCATGTACTTCGGCGAGAAGTGCGTTCTTGTCCTTCTCAAGTTCCTCGTGTCTGATCGGGTCTCTCAGCGCGGCCATCGCCTTTCCCGTATACATTCGGTCGAGGAACATCCTCTCCTTGAGAGTGCCGAGAGCGCCTTCCTCGCCTCCGGGATGGGGATGCTGTATCCGTTTATGTTGCAATCATAGTAGGGCGATGATCTTCGCTGGGGGTAGCCGTTCCAGGCCGAGAAAGGCACAATTCGGCGTATGCCCAACACCTAACATGAATAGAGCCTAGAGAAAACACCGGAATGCTCTAGGAGAGGAAGCGATCCGCCCCGGCCATATCCGCAAAAAGCGGCAGGATTTCACTTCCCAGCTCGCGTGGGAGCCTGTCCTTGACGTAGGAAGAGACGGCGATGTTTAGTTCCTCTGTAACCGATCTCCCGTTTGCCTCAGCAAGAATAGCTAGACTCAACAGTAGACTCTTGTCGATTATTTCGTCGTCTTGATAGGTATGTTGTTGCTTCACTACCGTATCTTCCTTATCGGGATTTGAGAAAGACCAGATTAGAAACTTGATTCCGGGCTTCACATACCAACCGCCCTGTACCAGCTCCTACCCCACTCCGCAATCACTGTAACACGAATCGACTAAGCAAGTCAAGAGCAAGAACATCGTATATTCCCTTAGTTTTGTGGAGGACGGGAAAGCCGATGAATAGAGTCGTTGCCTGACACCATTCAATCTCAGCGAATGGAAGAGATCCCAACCCTTGGGCAGTAGCGACGAGTAAAGAACTTCGTCACCCTCAGAACGGTGAGGAAGGAACGGCGCGCCGAACGCACTGACTGAGTGCACAAGGAACGGCACGCGCTGTCCCACCTTCCCAATCACGATCAGATCGACGCCCTCTTCCTGCGCCAGGTCGACGATCACCCGATGCGGGAGCCCTTCCTTGACGACCTCAGTCAGCTCCACCCCCTTCTCGGAAGCGCGTTTGTGCAGGCTGTGCAGGCAGGTCTCCCCTTCCTTATGGAGTTTTCGGCGTAGTGTCTGCGCGTCTTGCCCCGTCACACGCTCCAGTGATCGCACGGCTGTCTCATCGATTACGTAGAGAGAGATGACCGCTGCGCCGTAGGACTTGGCGAGACTGATCCCGTACTCACCGGCCTTCATCGAGTAACTCGAACCATCGATCGGAGCAAGGATCTTAATAAAGAAATCCCTTGAAACTGACTATTCGTATAGCAAGACCACGGGTATTCCGCCAGTTTCATCTTAACCTGAAGATCAAGACCGGGATTTCATTATCTCGTCTCACCCCGACCCTGTCCTGTCAAGGAGAGGGAGATAGGGAAACCCCGTGGCAAGACCACAGGGAATCTCAAGTTGAATAGGGTTTTTCATGTCATCCTCCTTCTTCTCTTTAAGAAGCGCTATTTGAAAGATCGTCTCTCGTTCTACCTCCTCCAGCCGCCCCTCGATAAGGTTTTGCCTTTGTAGCGTGTGCAGCCTGCCATGCATGGTTCGCCTGTCACGTTTGCAACGCCGAACGTAGAACTTGCAACTCGAAGCGAAAAGCTCATCTCACGCAAAGGGCGCGAAG
>CAYQFN010000272.1:0-1705 GCA_964416685.1 uncultured Thermotogae bacterium
TACCCGCCTGCGGCCGTCGATCTCCACCTCGAAGAGCCCGTGCAGCGGATCGGGCGCTGTCCCCTGTTTGTGGATCTTCTTGATCACAGCAGGTGCATCCTCGGCGCGCTCGTGGGTCTCCTTCAAGCGCTTGATCTCGGCGGCCTTGTAGGCTCGCGTTGGGTCAATGCCCACAAGGCGCAACGGTCGCTCCACCGTCACCTTCCAGTAGCCGAATGCCTCATTGGGGAAGATCTTTGATTCCTCGGTCTCCTCGAAGGCGAGGAAGGTGTCCACGATGCGTCGGATGTCTTCTTCCGACAGCTCGCAGTTTTTCTTGCCCAGGTTCTTGCGCAGTGGCTTGTACCACTGCGTCGCGTCGATCAGCTGCACCTTGCCCTTGCGGTGCTCGGGCTTGCGGTTGGTGAGCACCCAGATGTAGGTGGCGATGCCGGTGTTGTAGAACATGTTGAGTGGCAGAGCGACAATCGCTTCGAGCCAGTCGTTCTCGATGATCCAGCGCCGGATGTTGCTCTCGCCCTGTCCGGCGTCGCCGGTGAAGAGAGATGATCCGTTGTGCACCTCGGCGATGCGGCTTCCAAGCTCGGTTCCGTGCTTCATCTTGGAGAGCATGTTGGCGAGGAAGAGCATCTGGCCGTCGCTGGAGCGGGTGATCAACGAGTATTCGGGATCGCCGGCGTGCGTGATCTTGAAGCGAGGATCGGTCATCCCCTTCTTTCCGCCCATTCGCTCGAGATCGCTCTTCCAACTCTTTCCGTAGGGAGGATTGGAGAGCATGAAGTCGAACTCCCGCGCGCGGAAGGCGTCGTTGGAAAGGGTGGAGTACTCTGGTCCACCGATGATGTTGTCCGCTGCTTCCCCCTCTCCCTTGAGCAGCAGATCGGCCTTGCAGATTGCATACGTTTCCGGGTTGATCTCTTGGCCGTACAGGTGGGTGGCGACCTGCTTGCCCCGGGCCTTTGCTAGTTCTTGAAAGGTCTCTTCAGCGACTGTCAGCATCCCGCCCGTTCCGCACGCCCCATCGTAAAGGAGGTACGTGCCGGATTCGATTCTGTCGGCGATGGGCTCGAAGATAAGGCGAGCCATCAGCTTGACGGCGTCGCGTGGAGTCCAGTGCTCGCCCGCCTCCTCGTTGTTCTCCTCGTTGAACTTGCGCAGCAGCTCCTCAAAGATCGTCCCCATCGCGTGATTGTCGAGGCCGGGATACTTCACCGTTCCATCGCCGTTTAGTACCGGATTCGGGCTTAGGTTTATCGCTGGATCGAGGAATTTCTCAATCAGTGTCCCCAGCGCATCGGCTTTGGACAGACGTGGAATCTGGTGTCGGAAGTCGAAGTTGTCCAGGATCTCCTGTACGTTGGGTGAGAAGCCATCGAGATAGGCCTCAAAGTCCGCTCTTAGTTGCTGCTGGTTCGCACGAGCACGCAGGTCGCGCAGCGTAAATTTGGATGTATTATAGAAGTCCTGTTTAGCCGCCTGCCGAAGAGGTGCATCTTGATGCGCGATGCCCTCCTTGTCGAGCGCTGCCTTCATGTCCAGGACCGCTTGCTTGGTCGGCTCTAAAACAGCGTCCAGCCTGCGCAAGACCGTCATCGGCAGGATCACATCGCGGTACTTGCCACGAACGTAAAGATCGCGCAGGACGTCATCTGCGACGTTCCAGATGAAGCTTACAATCATCGAATATTGCGATTGATCCATTACC
>CAYQFN010000273.1:0-1704 GCA_964416685.1 uncultured Thermotogae bacterium
TGCGATTATTCTGACGATTGATCGGTCTTCAACAGGCGCGTGAGCCAGGGAAGACGGTAATTCTTCGCATAATCGAGAATCGCTTCTTCCAGGTCCACATCCTGGCCGTATCGCTCCCGCAGGTAATACAAGTGCCGAGAAACCCATACGTACAGATCTGCCTCGGTGCGGCCGTGAAATTGCTTGAGAATATCCAAACGCCGAAATGCCTCCACGATTGGCGTGTAGACGTTGTCGTACCACGACATGACCGCCTCCTCGTATGGGATCTCTCGTTTCTTCTCTAAACCGAGAAAATAGCGGTGCACGTCGATGTGCTCAAGGAGGACGCGGTAGCGTCCCGGTTCGCTGAACTCGATGTTCTGATTCGGGCGTAGTTTGTTCAGGTGAGTGCGCTCCAGGAAGTCGACGTACTCCGCCTTGATCAAGATCTCCTTCGGGGTAACTCCCCGCTCGAGGGGGACGCTGGAATTGAACTCGATCACCTCGGCGTCGATCTCCTTTCCGCCCTGGCGGCGGGCGGCGGATACCCGGTGATGTCCATCCTCCACGAAATACACATCCCCAACCTGATACAGTCGCACCGGCGGAAGGATCTCCCCCTTTTCCAAAGCGCGTTCGAGGTTCTGAAGCCGTGCAGCGCGTTCGGCGGTGGGGTGGACGGGGAGGAAGGCGCGATTGAAGTCATTGTAGCGGTTCAGGCTCCCCACGATCTTATCGATCTCTACCGTCTGCATCCCGCGATAGTGACTCTCACGCAGCCGCAGCTTGTCTTTCACCAGATCAAACGGGATGAGGAGGGAGGGACGCCGGCGCGCAAGCGGGAGTATGGCTGTGAGTAAGTCGCGTCCTAGTTTCATCCAGCCAGGCTCATGGTTCTGCAATGGGTACCTCCAACACCTTATGTCCGTACACGTGGATCACTTCTGTGTTTTCAACGCGAGACCGCTGCGGCACCCCCACGCGCGGATAGCTGTGGCCGTGGATGAAGTAGCGTGGTTGATACCGATGGATCAAGGAGCGGAAGACATCAAATCCATGATGTGGACGGTCTTCCTGATCGTGGATACCAAGGGGTGGAGAATGAGCGATGAAGATATCCAACGCCCGTCCGTGAAACAGTTTATTGCGCCATAATGAAGGCTCCATCCGGGCGAGCCGCCACCGCATCTCATGCTCTGTGTACTGGTAAACGCCGGAAGTGTTGTAGCGGATGCTCCCGCCCAGCCCTCCGATCAACAACCCTTTCACCTTTATCACCCGGTCCTCTACCGAAACACATCCCCGTGGTTCGGAAATCACTTCCCGTTCGGTCTGCAGCGAATGATCGTGATTCCCGTGCACGTAAACAAGCGGTATATTGAGCATGCTCACGATGTACTCCAAGTAGTAATAGGGGAGGTCACCGCATGATAAAGCCAGGTCTACATCCCCGAAGCAGTCGCGTATTGCTCCGCTGTACACCGTCTGGCTGATTATATCGCTCACCACCAGCACTTTAAGCGTTTCTAGCTCTATTGATCCGGTTGTCACGGAATTCTCCCCCGTTGGCATTCTACCGGTTCTGTCCCCGCCAGGTCCAGAAAGCACGACGCATGCAAGGGGGATCTCTTGCTTGTGGGAGAATCCTAGTCTACACTGATTATAAGTAAGGATTCTTTATAGGAAAGAAGGAGAAGTCAATTGCGGCCACAAGAATTGGCG
>CAYQFN010000274.1:0-1691 GCA_964416685.1 uncultured Thermotogae bacterium
GTCACCGTATCGGTGATCGTATCGGACTTATTCGGGTCGTTCTCCGAAGTCGCCTGGAACGTGATATTCGTGTCACCCGGCGCCTGATCAGAAGGGACGCACACGTGAGCGATGGCTCCACCGACCTCACCCACGACTGTTCCGGCACCTTCATTATCTGATAGACCAGTATTTAGGGTAATTGTCTTATTTGACGAGTCTACCGAGCCAATCTGGTAGTTGGCTCCGTCAATTCTTACCCAATCGTTCGCTGTTAGGTAATTGGTGTTGCTGATGTGAAGGAGTGTAGCGCCGGAACTTGCCGCTTGGGTTAAGACTGCTCCACCGAGCGGGCCAACCGCGGTGATCGGATTCGTATCACCAGCCGATCCGTCCAGGTCAGCATCAGCGTAGAACGTCGCTGTCCAATCTGCTGGTAATCCTGCGGAGACCGAAAGGTCGAACGTGTCCGGGGCTCCTCCTGTGTTGACCACGAGGAGAGGAAAGTCGGTGCAAGTTCCAGGGTCGGTTGTATTGGTAACAGTGCTTTCGTTGTACGGATTGTTGGACAGGTCGACCCCGGCAGCGACGATGTCCGTTACCCGGTCGATCGTCTCGTTGTACTCAGTCGAATCAGTCGCTGAGGTGGCGCGGATTAGGGTATCGTGCACAGTCGTCGCCCCATCGGAATCGACCGCTTCGTCGTAGGGGATGAACACCTTGACCACGAAATTTGCCGTGCCATCGGCGGCCAGCACACCGACATCAGGGATCCCGTCGCTGTTCGTATCCGCAAGAGGAGTGATCCCGTCTGACTTGTACAGCAAGACTTGCCAGCCTGTGGGATACGATTCAGCAGTAATGTTAAGCGTGTCAGCCATGTTCCCTGCGTTCTCCGCCGTGTTGGTGAAGCTGACCCATGTCCCCGCTGCCTGAGTGCCGGCGTCGGTTGTATCGTCGTTTTGATCCGTGGGACCCGTTGCCTCAGGTGTACCATCCGGCCCCACGAACACACCGTACCTTCCGTTCACTAGAACGTCGGCCTGGTTGGTATCGGTCGTCTTGTCGGTGCCAGTAGAATCGGCCCAGTCTACGGTGGCTGTATTCGGAATGATCCCCGCTGGGGCATCAGAATCAACCGTTACCTGGAAGGTGAATGAGTAACCCTGACCGGCGTCGAGGACATTCTCTTGGGTTCCATTAGTGTCGCTGCTGTCCGGAATGAAGAAACCGATGCGGGTGATCGTCCCAGAGACCTCTCCCTCGGAATCCTTCCATGTGCTATCACTAGAGTCGTAGTAGACAGGATGCCCGACAGCGGGCGCTCCGCTTGCGGAGCCTGCGGAGTAGCCGGTGTGACTCGGAATATCATCGGTGATCAGGATCCCTTCATGAGCTTCGCCTGTCCCATTGTCGTCGAAGTCCAGCTTTTCGGTGGAACCGCTCGTGAAGATCTGTCCCTTAGCTGCCTTATTCCCCGTGTTCGAACCCATGATCTTGTAGGTGATCGTGTCGTTGGGATCGACGCTCGTCGGCGTGGCGGACTTGGTCGCCGTCACGTTTGCATCCTCGGTAACAGTGGTCTGATTCCAGTTATCATCGTCAGTGGGATGACTCGTGCATGCCTGCGACTGCCCAACTAGCTTGACCTTAGTTACCTGCCCGTCGGTCGCCGTCGCTGGAATGTGATAGGTGACGATCAGCTTGATCTG
>CAYQFN010000275.1:0-1680 GCA_964416685.1 uncultured Thermotogae bacterium
CGTAAGAGATGAACTCGAATGTAGCCATATCCTCCTCCTTAAGTCGTAGACACTCATTCTAAGTCCCCTGCTAGAGCGATGGCTCCCCATAACGGAGCCAAGTCACCAAGTTCAGCTTTCACAATTTTAAGAGTTATTCCTGAAAACAGATAAGCTTCAGCAGAGGTACGTACGGCGGTAATAAATGTACTCCCTGCCTTTATGACACTACCCCCTAGAACCACAAGCTCTGGATTCAGTAGGTTCACCGCATTTGCAATAGCCCATCCCAAATCCTGAGCAGCCTTCTCTAACATGTTTATAGATAGACTGTCGCCCATCTTCGCAGCCTGGGAGACTGTCTTGGCTGAAAGATTCTCCAAATCATCACCACACAGAGAGCGAAGCAGCTTTCCCCCTCTTCCTGGTTCGTCTAAGGCTTCCCGAGCAATTCTTGCAATAGCTGGACCGGAGGCAAGCGCTTCTAGGCAACCATGTTGACCACAACCACACCTAGGACCTTCGGGTTTTAGAACCATGTGTCCTATTTCACCAGCAAGCCCGTCGTGACCTTTGTAAAGATTACCTCCCAAAATCAGTCCGCTTCCTATACCCGTACTCACTGTGATATACAGAAGACTCTGACAGCCTTGGCCTGCACCGAAGCGCGATTCTCCAACAGCGCCCGCATTGGCATCATTTTCAATAACTGCTGGTACGCTAAAAGTGTGTTCCATCCAGTCCTTTAACGGAAAGTTTTCCCATTCGGGGAGATGAGGGCAAGACTGGATCTTGTTTGTCCCTTGATCTATAGGCCCACCAAAGCTGGTTCCCGTAGCACAAACTGCGCCCTGAGTTCGGTTCAGGAGTTCGTCAATCATTTGCCTGGCGAATGGCAAGACATGTTTTGGATCGCCTGAGCTGGGGGTGGGTCTACGGATGTATGCCACTAACTTGCGGGTGCCGTATTCCGCCACCCCAGCTGCTACCTTTGTGCCACCAAAATCCAGCCCCAAAAGGAGTGGTCTTGACATCTAGCACCTCGCTATCCCCCTGCGTATCAACAATTGATCCATCATCTCCTCCTAGCGTCTTCCACTGCCCTAAGCGTTTTTCGCACGTTTCCTCGGTGCTGTTGAAGAAGTTTCTTCGCTTCCGTGTAGGGGATGTTCCCCTTGAGCATTACCAGGGCTGTGTCCACCTCGTAATCGGCCGCTGCGAGCGTACGCTCCACCGTGGCGGCGTCACGGTCGGTTATAGCCATGATGGTCCGCATCGCGCGTTGGCGGAGCTTTGCGTTGTTGGCACGCAGCCCGACCATGAATCCGTCGTACACCTTGCCGAGTGAGACCATCGCCGCCGTACTGAGCATGTTCAGTATGACCTTCTGCACAGTGCCCGCCTTCAGGCGGGTCGAACCGGCGATCAATTCCGGCCCGGTTGCCACCACAATTGGCAGATCGACCAACCGCTCCAGCGTTGTTCCGGGGTTGTTCGTGATTCCAGCAGCTATTGCCCCGCGTGCTTTTGCCTCCTGGATCGCACCGATCACAAACGGGGTCTCCCCGCTTGCGCTTATCCCGATGGCAAGATCGTTGGGCCCTATATTGCGTTTCACTACAGCATCCCGTCCTGCAGTGGCATTATCCTCG
Source organism: uncultured Thermotogae bacterium (assembly GCA_964416685.1). Lineage (GTDB taxonomy): Bacteria > Bipolaricaulota > Bipolaricaulia > UBA7950 > UBA9294 > M55B144. The sequence continues at coordinate 1,632 of CAYQFN010000275.1, forward strand.
CGGGAATCGACCTCCGCGGACGCATCAGCGATATCGCCGGGAAAGATCA
>CAYQFN010000276.1:0-1678 GCA_964416685.1 uncultured Thermotogae bacterium
AAGTCCAAAGTCCAGAGTCCAAAGTCCAAAGTCCAGAGTCCAAAGTCCAAAGTCCAAAGTCCAGAGTCCAAAGTCCAAAGTCCAGAGTCCAAAGTCCAAAGTCCGTAGTCCAACGTCCGTAGTCCAACGTCCAGAGTCCAAAGTCCAAAGTCCAGAGTCCAATGTCCAACGTCTGTAGTCCATAGTCCAAGGTCAAGCTTTCAGATATCTGATGAAGCCGCTGATCAGCTTCTTGACCTCTGTTGCTTGATCGTAAAGCTGGGTGAATTCGTCCTTGGATATGTAACCTTGGTCAGCAGCAACATACAGGTGCGACTGAACCTCCGTTGCTGATCTTAACGCATAGCTCAGAAAGCGGACAAACTCATCGTCAGAGTTGGCATCAAAACCCCTGCCCCGTGAAATAGTCCATCTTATGTATTTCACGGGGTGAACAATGTTTGCCATGATGGAGACGGCGGCGCGTTGGACCTGGTCGCGGAGACCGTAGTCTCGGGTGAACTGCCCCTGAGCAGTAACCTTGTAAATCTGCTGGGTCAACTCCCGAGCAGTTTGCCAGGCTTCTATGTCTTCGAACCTAGTAATTGCCATTCGTTCCCCTTAGTACGTTGAACATAGCACATAGCACCCACTTCATCTTGTCTCTTTACACAGATGATCTTTCACTGTTTTGATTACGAAGTCCATCTCCCGCTTGATGTCTCCGCGCATCGAAGATTCTTCAAAGATCCATCCGCCTTGGCTTCGCCTCTGGAAATGATGCGGATAGCTCTTCATCCGCTTAATCTCCGGGACGTTCTCGTGTGGATAGTCATCCCACCCAAAAACACGTTTGTCCCCCGGGTCGGGGAGGGTCTGATCGATCAAGGCGTAGGAATAGCTGCTGGTTGTCGGATCATAATAGATATCCACATACAGTTCCTCGCGAATGAACGCGCGCACTTTAGCCCCTATGACCTCTATCCTAACAAAGATACCTGACGACTCTAGACTGGTCCGAACCTGTTGATACCACGAGGAGGAGAGTGACATCAGAGGGACTCGAGGATTTCCAACAGTTTTCCTAACTCCCCTACAGTCGCTCGCCACTCAAGAAGAGCATTGTAGAGGGTGTGATCGTCCGGCGTGACACCTTCTTCTTTGATCCGCTTCTCCAGATTCTCAATCGTGCCGTAGGCCTCCTCCAATCGGTGCGTGGATCTCTTCAGTTCCAGAATTCGATCGGCCACACTGCTAGTAATACCCTTGGTAATAACTTCCTCCTCAGCGGCAGGCAAGACTCGCAATGCCTTCTTCAACAGGTTTTGCGTTTGTGTTGTCAGCGCCATTTGAAACACCTCCCCTTTTTAGCCGAACGCTTCTTACTATATCCAGATCATAGTCCATAGTCGATAGTGCAGTGTCCAAGGTCCAAGGTCCAAGGTCCAAAGTCCATAGTCCAAAGTCCATAGTCCGCCGCCTATGGTCGAGTGTCATGAAGCTCATCGGCTATCAACGCTTCCGCTCCTTCATTCCAAACCATACCGCTCACCACTAACATGCACTCGTTCTAGGTTCTTCTCGAGATCACGAATCAACTGCTGAATACCCGCTACCTCGCTTTCCTGAAAATGCTTTTCACCACATTGTGAGCAAACGTAGGCCGGCACATCCTTAATGAAGAGGTGATATCCATCAC
>CAYQFN010000277.1:0-1673 GCA_964416685.1 uncultured Thermotogae bacterium
TTCTGGGATCTGCCCGTACCAGTCCCTGACCCCAATTGGGCAACGCCAACGCAGACGAGCTCACAAGCATGGTGGAATATGTTCATGAAAAATCCGGAGCTGCTCCTTGCAGAAGGTGAAAACCCGTTTCTCTCCCCGATGCAACTTGCTTTCGGTATGACCTTTCCGGGAGATGATTCAGAGCACGACCTGATCGTACCCTTCCCTGCCTGGGGCGAGTGGAAGATCATGCCTCTCACTCTTGGTGTTTTCCCCAGCATTGAGTCGATGAATAGGCTATTTAGGGACTATACGTTCTCCGGCCGCTTCGGCGGGGTGGATGAATACACGATTATGCGCGCCGAGGAGACTTGGCCGAAAGAAGAGTATGCGTTAATCAGGCTCTTTCCGTACCGATCAACAGTGATCATGTCGGCTGAATATAGCGCGTACTTACTCGTGCATGAGATCAGCCACTGGGCATCATGGATGTGGTGTGAGGAACACGGCGTTGATTTCTCCTCCCTGCCCGGACTTCTTATCGAGGGGTTCGCCGACTACACCGCTTATTCTCTTACTCATAACGACAGTTGGCGCACTATCGCCGCCGCTTGGGCGCAACAGGGCGGAGATCTGGGTGATGTCCCCCGTCCGCTTCTGTACGAGGTCGGAACGAGCATCGTTAGCCTGCTCGTGCATGAGAAGGGAAAGGATGGTCTCTTGAAAATGCTCGCCGATCCGACAGAGGAGTGGAATGAGGTGATCTCCTCTCTCACTCCCGCGTGGCGCGAATCCCTCGCCGACGCGAAAGTCTCCTTGGGAGACCTTGCCCGGTACGAGGCGGCGCTTGAAGATTTCCCGCTCTGTCGTCGCTTGCTCGCCCCTGTCCTTCCACAAGAGGCAGATGAGATCGTGAGTCAACTGTACGACGGGCGCGGAAAGATGGCGGATATCGACCGCTTCTGGGATCTCATCTCAAAGATTCCACCAGAGCCCTCGGAAGAAACATGGCAGGCGATGATCGCACGCATTCCAAGCTTCGAGATCGTCCAATCCCGGGACAGCGATCCAGACATTCGCATGGTGCGTGCCCGCGTGCAGATAAAGCTGGACAAGTACGCTGAGAAGCGCGATTGGAAGAGCTTCTACGAAACGTTCATCGAGGGACTGCGCACAGTGGTCGCTCATTACGGGATGACAACGGTTATCGACACTGCGCAACAAACTGAATAATAAGGCCTTGAGAAACAACATGGCAGTAACGAGGAGGTAGTGATGAGAAAGGTGATACTCGCGGTAGTAGTTGTTCTTCTCTTTGGAATCGCAGTTGCGGCGAGCACGACGTATACGCTGACCCCTTGGCCGTACGGCGTGGCCGCCTGGGTGCAGACTAAGCCGAATGACGCCGTGCTTCAGAACGTTGAGAAAGCCGTGCAGGATGTATTCTCCTTCTGGCATCAACCGTTACCAGAGAGCGCGCAGGGCTGGCATGAACTAATCGAGATGCAAGAAGATACCTGGGCAGAGAGCAAGTACGATCCGTTCACCGCTGGCTTTATCCCTGTCCCATCGCCGACCGCGTCCGCTATGTGGGCCGTGCCGCTTCCCACCTGGAACGGAGAGAAGATCCTGCCATTAACGCTTCTAATTGCATCCAATCGCTCCCTGGTGCAATCGCTAGCAGGAAGCACAGC